>CANHNH010000015.1 GCA_947461995.1 Candidatus Nanopelagicaceae bacterium | reverse complement strand
TAATGAGTAGATAAGTGTAAGGCTGAATAAAAAAAGATACAAAACGGGTTAAGAATTAAGCCTGCAAAAGGTTTTAGGAATCTTTTCCAGAGCGACGACGAGAAACTTCGCGCTCTATTTCGCGACCAGCTTGACGCTCCATAAGCGCCGCGCGTTTATCATGAACTTTCTTTCCTTTAGCAACTGCTAGTTCAATCTTTGCTTTTCCGTCTTTAAAATAAAGCGAAAGTGGAACAAGTGTGAGTCCGCCTTCTTTCATGCGCGCAGTAAGTTTTCGAATTTCAGCAGCATGAACAAGTAATTTGCGATTACGTCGGGGAGTGTGATTTGTCCATGTGCCTTGTGTGTATTCAGGAATATGAACACCGCTGAGCCAGAGTTCGCCCTTATCAACCATGGCAAATCCGTCGATTAGTGACGCGCGACCCATGCGAAGTGATTTAACTTCTGTGCCAGTTAAAACAATTCCGCATTCGAAGACATCTTCAATTGAGTAATCGTGACGTGCCTTTTTATTTTGGGCGATGACTTTGCGACCGATTTCTTTTACCATCGCAGATCACCTCCTGATAAGACAACCAAAGCGGTTGTTAAGAGATAATTAAACCTTGAGATAGCGACGAAGAGTAACCAATGAAGCCAGAACCGAAACACCAAGTCCTGTCAGCAAGAGCCAACCTGATGCAACCCACACTTCGCCCCAGCCGAAGAACTTAGTGAAAGTAAGAAGTGGTGCAACTTTGGAGTCAACAACAGATTTAAGTAGAGCCAACAACCCTGTAGCTAAACCCCAACCGATGATGGCCGAGATTACGCCTTCGAGCAAGAATGGAAGTTGAATTGACCAAGAGGATGCACCGACAAGTTTCATTACGCCAGTTTCGCGACGTCGATTAAATGCAGCGATACGAAGAGTATTACTAATCAATAGCGCCGCAGTGAGAACTGATGCAAGGCCAACTAAGAGCGCACCATTTCGCAGCACCGCAAGTAAGCGGAAGAATTTTTCAAGAATAGTTCTCTGATCTTGGACAAGGTCAACACCTGGACGACCTGAGAACGCACTGACAATTACAGGAAATTGTTGAGGATCTTTTAACTTCACACGAAATGATTCTGGCAATTGATCAGCAGTTACATTCTGCGCAATTGCAGAATCTTTAAAGCGTTCTTGGAAACGTGTATAGGCCTGTGATTGCGACTCGTAATACACAGTATCGACAACTGGCATATTCTGTAATTCATTCTGAATTTCTAGACGTTGAGTCGATGAAATAATTCCACCTGAACATGAAGGCGATTCAGAGAGAGAACCGCAGAGAAATACTGATACTTCAATTTTGTCATACCAATAATCTTTCATGGCGTTTACCTGAGAATTCGAGAGCAAACCAATGCCCAGCAAGGAAAGTGAAATCGCAACGGTAACGATAACTGCAAAAGTCATAGTGAAGTTTCGCTTAAGACCAATACCAACTTCACCTAATAAGAAGCGTGCGCGCATTTGCTAACCTTAACCCGTATAACCGTAAACACCGCGAACTTGGTCGCGAATGACGTGTCCGCTATCTAATTCGATAACTCTCTTGCGCATCTGATCCACAATTCCAGCATCGTGCGTTGCCATTAATACGGTGGTGCCTTCGCGGTTAATTCGGTCCAGTAATTTCATAATTCCTACTGATGTAGCAGGGTCTAGGTTTCCTGTTGGTTCATCTGCAATAAGAATTGGCGGGCGACTTACGTACGCTCGGGCAATTGCCACACGTTGTTGCTCTCCTCCGGAGATTTCATTTGGTAATCGATCGGCTTTATCTTCCAACCCAACTAACTCAAGAACTTCAGGGATCTCGCGATTAATTTCTTTTTGAGAGTATCCGAGCACGTGTAATGTGAATGCAACGTTTTCAGCAATAGTTTTATTTGGCAGCAAACGGAAATCTTGGAATACCGTTCCAACTTGGCGACGAAGTTCTGGAACTTTATGGGCTGCAAGTGTCCCTAAATCTTTTCCTGCCACATGGATAGTTCCAGATGTTGGGCGCTCTTCACGCAAGATTAATCGAAGGAATGTGGATTTACCGGAACCAGATAATCCAACAAGGAATACGAATTCGCCTTTAACGATTTCAATAGAAACAGTATCTAGGGCGGCTCGCTCTTGCCCTGGATAAAGCTTCGTTACGCTTTCAAAACGAATCACGTGCACTCCAATTATTTCGGTTTAAGCGCCACTATTTCCTTTTCTTACATGTGAAATATTTCTAATCCCCACGAAGAAAACAATTTTGCTGCACTTTCCTTACTGTTCATAGTTTATGGAACAGAGGCACTTTTCTAGGGAATTAGGTGCTACTGGAGCCTGTGATTTTTCTCTGAGTGTGGAAAATCACGCGTGATTTATGAACTGCGACGCCAGCGAATTCCGGCCTCGATGAAGTCATCAATTTCGCCATCGAGTACTGCTCCAGTATTTCCAGTTTCATGATCGGTGCGCAAATCTTTAACCATTTGATACGGAGCAAGAACGTATGAACGCATTTGATTTCCCCACGAACCAGAGTTATCACCTTTAAGTGCATTGATTTTTGCTTGCTCTTCTTGGCGACGACGTTCTAGTAATTTAGATTGCAACACAGCCATCGCAGTTGCACGATTTTGAATTTGCGAACGCTCGTTCTGACAAGAAACGACAATGCCTGTTGCCATGTGAGTAATACGCACCGCAGAGTCCGTTGTATTTACACCTTGTCCACCAGGGCCAGATGAGCGATATACATCTACACGTATTTCTTTTTCATCAATTTCAATATGATCACTCTGATCAACAACTGGCACAACTTCCACACCAGCAAAAGAAGTGTGGCGACGACTCTGACTATCAAATGGTGAAATGCGAACAAGACGATGCGTTCCTTGTTCTACCGACAAAGTGCCGTAGGCATATGGAGCACTCACTTTAAAAGTTGTTGATTTAATCCCTGCTTCTTCTGCGTATGACGTTTCTAAAATATCTACTTTTAGTACGTGACGTTCGCAGTAGCGCATATACATACGCATCAACATCTGCGCCCAATCCGCGGCTTCAACTCCACCTGCTTCGGAGCGAATTGTTATCAAAGCATCGCGATCGTCATATTCCCCATTGAGAAGAGTTTGAACTTCTAACTCGCTAATAGCTTTCTTTGTCGCATCTAACTCTGATTCAGCATCTGTCATTGCAGCAGCGGTGTCACTCTCGCTCTGTGCTAATTCAATAAGAATAGGTAAATCACTTACACGCTGACGCAGACCCTCTAATTTAGAAATAATTGATTGAGTGCGAGATAAACGACTTGTGATCTTCTGGGCCGCTTCAGGGTCATCCCACAAATTCGGAACTCCTGCTTGTTCTTCAAGTTCTGCTGCCAATTTACGCAACTTAGGTAAATCTAAAACCTTTTCAATCGAAACCAGGGTCGCGTCAATAACACCTATCTCTATCCCATATTCACGCGCGGCCATGGGTAAAGGATAGCGAGATATAAAACAATTGATTTCGCGGATTGCTAAGGTTTGCTCATGGCAACATTCAATTCTGATTTTCGGCGAAGCACCGTCGTAGCCCTACTGCGCATCGAAGGTATTTCAATACTTGCGCTCGGGTTGTTCCTGATCGTTAAGGGATTAATCGATGGTGGGAAAATCGAATGGTTTGTGATTTCAGGAATTTTGGCTCTTGCATTATCTGGAGGAGTTGGATTGTTAGTTGCTGCTAAGGGTTTTAAAGCTAAAAAAATGTACGGTCGTGCACCTGCAGTTCTTGCCAACCTGATTGCAATTGGTGTTTCAAAATATATATTCGAAGCAGGATTTTGGTGGGCTGCTCTTCCGCTAACACTTTATGCGGCGCTAACTATTTATTGCGCAATCTCGTTAGTTCCTGAAAAGAACTAACTCACCACTGCACAATCTGTCGATCTTCCCAAAGCACGCCTGTTGTATCTCCATCGTTAAATTCACGATTTGCTAGCCACACTGCACACTCAGCACCTTCTTCTGCACTACGTGGTGCATCTGCACCGCCCATGTCGGTGCGGGAATGGTTAGGACAGATTGCGTCAACATAGAAACCACGCGCACCGAGTCCTGTTTCATGTGCAAGGTTTCTAACGAACGCATTAACTCCTGCTTTACTAATTCGATACGGCGCAAGTCCGCCAGCATTTCCTGGACCTGACATTCGTCCAAGACATGCAGAGAAAACAACAACCCGGCGACCATCTCGGGCATCTGCCATGGGCCCACCGAGAACATTTACTAATGTGAAAACAGAATCTAAATTAATTGCCATAACTCGGCGCCATTCTGCATCCGTTGTTCGCAGAGTTTTAGACATTTTTTCGCTCATAACACCGTGAGCCAGAACGAGTGCATATGGTGCGCCGTATGTGCTGAGTAAAGATTCTGCTGCATTTCTGGTTTGTACCTGATCTTCTAAATCACATGCACTTGTTTCAAATGTAATTCCAGGAAATTCCGCACGCAGTTGTTGCGCAGAAGCCTCTAGTCGTTGCGCATCTTTTGCAATCAGTACAGAACTGATTCCCGTGCGAGCTAATCCGCGAGCCACTTCAAATCCGAGTCCGCGAGATCCGCCGGTAATGAACGCCATTTTTGAGACAGATTCACTCCATGTATTCATGGAGATACTGTGCCCCAAAGATTGCCATCGTGCCCGTCCACTTGAATGCACAGCCCGGAAATCCGCTTCTTTTTGTGGTCAATCTCGCCTTATTTGGGCGCCTTCCATATTTATATCCACGCGTGTGAGCGGTTACTCTTGGCTCTGCAAGTACGTGGTTATTTGAAATTCGCCAAGCAGGGGAGCGCCAGTGTCGGCAAAAGATCCGAATCAGGACTTTGGAGCCAATGAATGGCTCGTCGACGAAATGTACGAACGTTATTTAGCAGACCCAACTTCGGTAGAGCCATCGTGGATTGACTTCTTTAAAACTTATAACCCAAATAATTCTGTAGGTAATTCTGCAACTTCAACGAGCACGCCAATTTCGGGCGCACCTCGTGGTGGAGTTCCACCAACACCTAAGGCTGCAACTGCAACACCTGCACCAGTTGCAACACCTGCACCAGTTGCAACACCTGCACCAGTTGCAACACCTGCACCAGTTGCTACACCTGCACCAGTTGCTACGGCACCTGTAAGTCAAAAACCTTTTCATGACCGATCGTTGCAACCACCGACACCTGCAGATCCAATAGTAAAACCTGTGTCAGTTTTAAGTTCACCTGATGCCGCAAAGCTTGAACCAATCCGTGGAGTAAGTGCACGAGTTGTCGCAAGCATGGAAGGTTCGCTCACTGTTCCAACGGCAACTAGTGTGCGTGCAATCCCAGCTAAGTTGATGATTGATAACCGAATCGTTATTAATAACCACCTTAAACGCGCTCGCGGTGGAAAAGTTTCATTCACACATTTAATTGCATTTGCAATGATCAAAGCGTTACGCCAGATGCCAGAGATGAACGCGTTCTTTGGTGACATCGAAGGCAAACCAGCAATCGGTCATCCTCAACATATAAACCTTGGAATCGCAATTGATTTAGCTAAAGCAGATGGGTCTCGCCAATTATTAGTGCCATCAATTAAGGGCTGTGAAAATTTAGATTTCGCACAATTTTGGAATGCCTATGAAGCTGTAGTTGGCAAAGCTCGCGCAGGCACACTTGCTGTGGAAGATTTTGCGGGAACAACTGTTTCACTTACCAATCCTGGAACGCTTGGAACAGTTCACTCCGTGCCTCGATTAGTTCAGGGACAAGGCCTCATTGTTGGCGTCGGCGCACTTGATTATCCAGCAGAATTTGAAGGCGCAAGTCAAGAAACTCTTGCACGATTGGCGATTAGCAAAATAGTAACGCTCACAAGTACTTACGATCACAGAGTGATTCAAGGTGCACAGTCCGGAGATTTCCTTCGCCGAATGCACGAATTAATTCTTGGTTCAGAAAACTTCTATGATGAAATCTTTGCAGCCCTACGCATACCTTACGAACCTATTCGTTGGGCAAAAGACTTTGAATTCTCAAAAGATGAAGAGATAAACAAAACCGCTCGCGTTCAGCAATTGATTCACGCATATCGCACACGTGGTCACATCATGGCTGATACCGATCCGCTGGAATATCGCCAACGTTCACATCCAGATTTAGATGTAGTGACACATGGATTAACTCTGTGGGATCTCGATCGTGAGTTTGCTACTGGCGGATTCGGTGGAGAAAAGTTTATGGAGCTGCGGAAAATTCTTGGAATTTTACGTGACTCGTATTGCCGCACAATCGGAATTGAATATATGTATATTCAAGATCCAGAAGAGCGCAAGTGGATTCAAGAACGCGTTGAAGTTGGCGTTCAAGCCACACCACGGGAAGAGCAATTACGAATCTTGCGCAAACTAAATAGCGCTGAAGCATTTGAAACTTTCTTGCAGACAAAGTTCGTAGGTCAGAAGCGATTCTCACTTGAGGGCGGCGAGTCTGTAATTCCGATTTTAGATGCTGTTATTTCTGGTGCAGCAGATCTAGGACTTGATGAAGTTTGTATCGCTATGCCGCACCGTGGTCGGTTAAATGTTCTTGCAAACATCGCAGGTAAATCTTACGGACAAATTTTCCAAGAGTTCGAAGGTCACTATAAAGAAAATCAAGTACAAGGTTCTGGCGACGTGAAATACCACTTAGGTACTGAAGGAGTCTTTACAGCAGAATCAGGTGCTAAAACTAAAATCTATTTAGCAGCGAATCCATCTCACCTTGAAGCAGCGAACCCAGTATTAGAAGGCATTGTGCGCGCCAAGCAAGATCGCCTTAATGTGAAGAATGCATACTCCGTTCTGCCAATTCTTCTACACGGTGATTCAGCAATGGCTGGGCAAGGTGTTGTTGCAGAAACTTTCCAACTTTCGCAATTAGCTGGGTATCGCACTGGCGGAACGGTACATATCGTTGTAAATAATCAAGTTGGCTTTACAACTTCACCGCATGCGTCACGTACATCTCGTTATTCAACAGATATGGCAAAGATTATTCAGGCACCTGTATTTCATGTAAACGGTGATGATCCAGAAGCGTGTGTACGCATCGCCCGATTAGCATTTGAATATCGTCAAGCATTTAACAAAGATGTTGTTATCGATATGGTTTGCTACCGTCGACGTGGCCATAATGAAGGCGATGAGCCATCATTTACACAGCCGCTTATGTACAAGCTAATTGATGCGAAGCGTTCGACTCGTAATCTATATACCGAAGCCTTAATTGGTCGAGGAGATATTTCGGTTGAACAAGCTGATGAACTCTCTCGCGAGTACCAATTACAACTCGAAGCTGTCTTTGCTCAAGTACACAACATCGAACCAGAGGTAAATCCGAACTTTAAAGCACCAGTTGCAGCTAATCCAGGAACGCTTGAAACAAGTATCGATGAAGCAACTGCTCGTACAATTGCCGCAACACAGGTAGCAGTTCCAGACGGATTTAACGTGCATCCAAAGCTCTTGCCACAATTACAAAAGCGCGTCGAAATGCTCAACGACGGAACCATCGATTGGTCAATGGGTGAAACACTCGCATTTGGTTCACTTCTACTTGATGGTAAAACAATTCGTTTGGCTGGACAAGATTCACGTCGAGGAACATTTAGCAATCGTCACGCCGTAATCGTGGATAAAGAAAATGGAAATGAGTGGACTCCGCTTCGCGGATTAATTAGTGATGAAAGCCAATTCTTTGTTATTGATTCCCTGCTCTCCGAATATGCAGCAATGGGCTTCGAATACGGATATTCAGTAGTACGAGATGAAGCGTTAGTTCTGTGGGAAGCACAATTTGGTGATTTTGCTAATGGTGCACAAACCATTGTTGATGAATTTATCTCCTCCTCTTTACAAAAATGGGGTGAGCGATCTTCGATAGTTTTGTTATTGCCACATGGTTATGAAGGACAAGGACCGGATCATTCATCTGCACGCATCGAACGTTATTTAGCACTTTGCGCAGAGGAAAACATGACAATTTCTCAACCTTCAACGCCTGCATCGTATTTCCATCTCTTGAGATGGCATGCAAAAAATCCTGCACGTAGACCAATGGTTGTATTTACTCCTAAATCTATGTTGCGTCTTCGCGCTGCAGCTTCGAAATTGCAAGATTTCACAACTGGACAATTCCAACCATTAATTCCGGACGATACTGTGCATAATGCAACACGCGTTATTTTCTGTTCTGGTCGCGTGTATCACGATCTTGTTGCAGAACGCGCAGCGCGTAAGGAAGATACAACAGCAATAGTTCGAGTAGAACTTTTGTATCCACTGCCTGCTGCAGAAATGGCAGCAGAAGCTGCAAAACATCCAAACGCAACGTTGTTATGGGTACAAGATGAACCAGCCAACCAAGGACCTTGGCCATTTGTTGCACTACGCACTGCCGAACAATTTGGTGGTGAAGGATTTGGCGGACGAACATTGCGTCGAGTTTCACGTCGGGCTACAGCAAGTCCTGCAACTGGAAATCATCACTTGCATGAAGAAGAACAAAAAGCATTATTAATGGAAGCGTTTACTCGCTAACTTTGCCTCGGTGATATCTACCGATAACACGACCAATGATTTCTTCGCGTGGAATATCTCCCCATTGTCGTGAATCCGTGCTGGCGTCTTTATTATCACCGTGCACTGTTATAAAAGCCCCAGTTATGCCAGCTATACGTTTAATGAATAATGAAGCTGCTTCGGCTCGTGAATCAAGGGGCCGACGTAGGACTACGAGTTGACCCACACGAATTTGCATACGTGAGGAATACCAGACTAATAACCAGTCCCCATCGTTAAAAGTAGGGGCCATTGACTGCCCAGAAACTCGTACTGTGCCAAATCTGCTCACGAACAGTAGTCTTGCACATAGTCGTTCGCGATTTAATTAAACGCTAAGAAACAGCGCTCTTGAAGGAGAGAATCACATGAAATTGTTCCAACCAAAGACAGTTGTACTTGCACACTGCGATCTTCCTTGTGGTGTTTATGATCCAGCACAAGCAAAAATCGAAGCACTTTCAGTAAAGGCTTGCATGGAAAAATACGCGGCCAGCAGCGATGCAGATTTTAAATCTCGCTCTGTAGCAATTAAAGAAGAACGCTCACACCAAGTTAAAGAACACCTATGGGTTTTGTGGACTGATTACTTTAAGCCAAATCACTTTGAGGCCTATCCTCAGTTGCACACACTATTTAATGATGCAACAAAACTTGCTGGGGCAGCTGGCACAAAGGGAACAAATGACGTCGCAGTTGCAGATAAATTGATCGCAAAGATTGATGAAATCGCAGAAATCTTCTGGGCAACTAAGAAGTAATACTCGACTGTATTGATTGAGCAGCGGTTCGGGCGAGGAAAGATACTCGCTCAACCGCTGTTCTTTTTATTACAGCCGATGCAACAAGTCTTTCGCCTTCGTATGATTCACAGATAAAAGTTAATTCACGACCATTTACTTCAGTGCAGCTCGCTGACGTTCGAAGTTCGCCGCCAATTGCAATACCGCCATGAAATTCGAGGGCTATAGAAGTTTCTACAGTTGTTTCGCCATTATCTAAATGCTCTGCAATTGATGCAATCGCAGCACTTTGCATCGCGTTAATGATCAGTGAATTGGCAAGAACGGGTAAATCGCCAACTCCAATAGCAACAGCTGTATCTCCTGGGCGCACAATCATTGTCGAAAAAGCCACTGCACCTATGAGATCTTCAGCAGGAACCATCATAAGAATTACGCCTCTTCGTTAGGGAAGCGGTATTCCTCGGTATGCTCAATGTGAATTTCATGCGATTCGATAGTGCCATCCTCATTTATTTCAATCGAGATCTCAGTCATTCTAAATTCACGAATAATATCTGGCGCGCTGTTCACAGAACTATTAAGTAGCTGTTGGTGAATTTGATCGTGCAAATCTTGAGGAGCACGCTCATTACACGATCTGCGGAGTACTGATTGCATTAATGCTCGAACAGTGCGCTCATGTTCGAGTTCGGCGGTACAGGCAGGGCACTGTTGTAAGTGAACTTCAATTGTTGCAATCTCTGATGTATCTGAAATTTCGCCATCAACGAATAGCAGTACAGAATGCAGGACATCTACACAATTAGTTTCATGTATAAAACTATTGCTCATGATGTCCCTCCCTTATTCGCTTTTTTATCAGCCTTTTTATCTGCTGTATCCGTGGAGTAACCAAGTTCTTTTGCATACTCAGTTAATTTCTCGCGAAGCTGTTTGCGACCACGGTGTAGGCGAGACATCACTGTGCCGGTTGGAACACCAACGATTTCTGAAATTTCTTTGTACGCAAAACCTTCAACATCAGCTAAATAAACCGCGATACGAAACTCTTCAGGAATTTCTTGCAAGGCACGTTTGATATCGCTATCAGGAAGATTTTCCAATGCCTCAACTTCTGCAGATTTTCCTTGATCACTTGTATGTGATGCCGCATCCGCTAATTGCCAATCTTCAACCTCACCGGCACTAAGTTGCGGGCGACGTTGATCTTTTCTGTACGTGTTTATAAAAGTAGTTGTAAGAATTCGGTAAAGCCACGCCTTGAGGTTAGTGCCAGGTTCAAATTGATGAAACGATGTGAATGCTTTGAGATATGTATCTTGAACCAAGTCGCGCGCGTTATCTGGGTTTCGTGTGTAGCGAAGTGCGGCAGCATATAACTGATCTGTGAACACAAGAGCATCGCGCTCGAACCGATTGGTGCGATCGGAAGCGCTCTCTTTAACTAAATCAGTGGATGACATCGCCGTAAGGCTATCGCGTCGTCGTACTTTGATGCATTGCGAAGCGCGCTAGAACAGGGTTTCAGGTTCGCCCAGTGCAATCGGGTCAATCAGGCGCGGGGTGTTATTTCGAACCAGGTTCACTTGCGAAGAAACTGGGTGTGCAACTAAGCCATCATCTGGTTGCGAATTAACCATGAGTGAACGCAATAAATCGACATCGTGTTGAGCTGGATCAAGCCATGCATCCCAACGATCTGGCGGCATCATTACTGGCATGCGACTGTGAATAGTTGCTAATTCACCAAAGGCTTCACGAGTAATAATTGCAGCGCTTTGAATTACTTCGCCTTCCATGCTTTTCCAGGTTGACCAAATCCCCGCAATAGGAAGTGATCGAAACTTAGTTGATGAAATATAGAAAGGTTGTTTAGGAGAATATTTTCCAAGTGCCGTTGCCCATTCGTAATAACCATCTGCTGGCACCAAACATCTCTGTGTTCTAAATGCATTACGAAAAGTTGGCTTCTCATGAATTGATTCAGAGCGTGCATTAATTGCATGGGATTGAGATGCACGTGCTTCTAATTCACTCTGATGCCAATGCGCCATGATTCCCCACGATGCAATTGATAACTCTTTTTGTTCGGCCAGATTTTGCGATGCACGAACGATATAAATTGGATTAGTCGGTGCGATATTCCAACTCGATGGTAATTCTTCGGCAGGCGTATTGGCGCCGATACCGAATTCTTCTGCCAGTTCGGAGGTCTTTAGCGATTGCGCATAACGGCCGCACATAGAGATACAGGTTATCGGTAGACTCATACATATGGCTGATTCACACAAGGAAAACTCGTCGAGTACAAGTGAGGCGATGTGGCCTGCTCCTTTTCGCGGATCACAACCTGTTAATGCACGCGTCGTAATTCCGGGATCTAAATCAGTTACTAATCGCGCACTTATCCTTGCCGCCCAGGCTAATTCACCATCAATTTTGCGCAGACCACTTGTCTCCCGTGATAGCGAATTAATGGTGGCAGGACTTCGCGCACTTGGAATTAATGTAGAAGAAATAGAAGTTGAAAGTAACGCTAACTCCAACGCCAGCACTAACAACGCAAATGCCGATGCCAGCGCCCGTACAAACAACGCCGGTACCGCCGCCACTAAAGAATTAGCCTGGAAGATAACGCCAGCACCACTTAAGGGACCGGCGACAATTGATGTTGGTAACGCAGGAACAGTAATGCGATTTTTGCCACCACTTGCAGCCCTTGCGCAAGGCACTATTGCTTTTGATGGAGATCCACGTTCGCATGAACGACCACTTGGCCCTGTAATTAAAGCGCTTGAAGAACTTGGAATTTCAATTGATCACGGCAATCGCTATAGCTTGCCACTTTCACTAGTTGGTATCGGAAAAATTCCTGGTGGCGATATTGATATTGACGCAAGTGCGAGTAGCCAATTTCTATCAGCGCTCTTGTTAATTGGACCAAGTACGGTAAACGGAATTACCGCTCGACATGTTGGTGGCGAACTTCCTTCGATGCCACACATTGAAATGACTGTCGAAATGCTCCGCGATTTTGGCGCAACTGTTCATGTCGATGCGGCAAAGAAAACTTGGAGAGTAGAACCAGGTGCGCTGCACGGAAAAGATATGGTGATTGAACCTGATTTATCTAACGCAGCGCCATTCTTATCTATTGCAATGGTGTGTGGTGGCTCAATAACAATTGCTGATTGGCCACAAAAAACTACACAACCTGGAGATCAATTAAGAACATTGCTTAGCGATATGGGAGCAAGTATTTCACTGAACAATGACGGATTGACATTGACTGCTAACTCTGAAAAATCTGCACTACGCGATGCACCAAAAATTCTTGGTATTGATGTTGATTTACATGATGTCGGCGAGCTAACTCCATCTATTGCTGCCCTTGCAGCACTAGCCGATTCACCTTCACACTTGCGCGGTATTGCACATCTTCGTCTGCATGAAACTGATCGATTGGCAGCACTTACTCGAGAGATTAATTCGATAGGCGGCAAGGTCACAGAAGATCACAGTGCGCTGCATTTTGAACCATCTCAACTTCGAGCAGGAACCTTTCACACATATGAGGATCACCGCCTAGCCACAGCGGGTGCGGTAATTGGTTTAGTTACACCAGGCATCGAAGTGGAAAATATTGCCACTACACGCAAAACACTTCCTGATTTTCCAGGACTCTGGAAGAGTTTGGTTCAGTAGTGAGTAAACGCATTTACGACGAGAGCGATGCACGTATTCGTCCTGCACGAAGTACTCGTCCACGCACTAAAGATCGCCCGGCACATGATGATGCAATCTCAGCACTAGTAACAACCGTTGATCGTGGTCGAACAACATGCATTACAGATGATCGCTTAATCGTTACTGCAATGAAGTCTCGCGAATTGGGGCCAAAATCAGTTGTTGTTGGTGACATTGTTAGTTTAGTTGGCGATGTAAGCGGAGATGAAGGTTCACTTGCTCGAATTGTGGCTGTTAACCCGCGACGCAACTCTTTAAGCCGAACCGTCGATGACGTTGCAAAGATTGAACGAACCATAGTTGCCAACATTGATTACTTAGTAATTGTTGCAGCAACAACTAATCCAGAACCACGTCGTGGCCTAATCGACCGTTTCTTGGTGTGTGCATTTCATGAAGGAATTGCACCAGTACTTTTAATAACAAAGACAGATTTAGCGCCGCTGCCAGAATTTATCGAAGAGTACAAAGCTCTAGGCGTGCAAATTGTTACAACATCGAGTAAAACATCAGATCGTGAAGCCGATGTTGCAAAAATTCACTCACTTCTTGCAGGAAAAACTTCTGTGTTGGTGGGCCACTCCGGTGTTGGTAAATCAACTCTTATTAATGATTTAGTTCCACATGCTGGGCGAATTACTGGAGATGTTAATGATGTAACTGGTCGCGGTCGCCACACATCTTCTAGTGCGATTGCACTTCCGCTTTCGCCAGATTTAGATCCTGCTGGTGGTTGGGCAATTGATACACCTGGTATTCGTGCATTTGGTTTAGCGCACCTAGATCCAAATAAAATAATTGCTTCCTTTGGTGATTTATCTGAAGTAGCTGCAACGTGCATGCCCCACTGTTCACATAGCGAAGAGAGTTGCAGACTTAACGAGTGGGCCGCCCCTAATGGCACCGTCGACGTTGCCAGAACGCGGCGCCTACAAAGTTTGCGTTCATTACTTGAAATTAAGGACTTTGATTCATCTCCGACCGAATAAACACGTACTGTGGGCTGCGTTGTAGACTGAACGAGTGATGGCATCTGAGTATCCGCGCGAAGCTGATTTGGCTTTGGCACTAGTAATGGCTGATGCCGCAGATGTTATTTCAATGGCTCGCTATCAATCTCAAGATTTAGTAGTCACAACAAAACCAGATAACACGCCCGTTACTGATGCCGATAAGGCAACTGAAAAAGCGCTGCGCGACATTCTTGCCAAGGAGCGTCCTGATGATGGATTAGTTGGAGAAGAGTTTGGAACAAGTGGCACCGATGCAAAGCGTTACTGGGTTATTGATCCAATCGATGGAACAAAGAACTTTATGCGCGGTGTTCCAAGTTGGTCCACTCTTATCGCACTCATCGAACGCAAAGATGATGGCACCGAACAAATTATTGTTGGCGTTGTTAGTGCTCCTGCTCTCTTTCGTCGCTGGCATGGCGCTCTTGGGCTAGGTGCCTATGTTTCACTCAATAAATCTGCACCAAAGAAAATTCACGTCTCTGGAATTTCATCTATCAGCGATGCGTCCGTTATGTATTCAGATTTTAATAACTGGGGCGAGTACTTACCGAAGTTTGAAGCACTGCTTGCATCAGCAAATAGAACGCGCGGCTTTGGAGATTTCTGGCCGCACATGTTGGTGGCAGAAGGCGCTGCAGAAATTGCACTTGAAATCGGAGTAGCGCTCTGGGACATGGCTGCGATTTCAATTATCGTTACAGAAGCAGGTGGACGTTTTTCAAGTATTGATGGCGTTGATGGCCCCGGTCACGGAAGCGGATTGTCCACTAACTCAGCAATTCATCAACATGCACTTGAAGCGATGCGAGTTAAGAAATGACAACATTTGCGCAAACGAATCTCTGCGAGTTAAGTAATGACTACCTATGCGCAAACGAATCTCTGCGAGTTAAGTAATGACTAAAC
The DNA here is from genome assembly GCA_947461995.1 of Candidatus Nanopelagicaceae bacterium. Taxonomy (GTDB): domain Bacteria; phylum Actinomycetota; class Actinomycetes; order Nanopelagicales; family Nanopelagicaceae; genus Planktophila. The sequence continues at coordinate 4,677 of CANHNH010000015.1, read as the reverse complement.
GCGCTCTAGAAACTCGCACACTTAAATTAGAAGGAATGACTTGTGGTGCATGTGTGAATGCAATTGAGCGCTCACTCAACAATCTTGATGGCGTACGTGCAACAGTTAACTTTGCGAGCGAAACGGCTCATATTTTGGCGCCTGCAGAGATTTCAACGAAAAAGTTAATCGCGACAGTAAAGAGTGCAGGATATTCGGCTGCTTTATTAGGTGATTCAAATCAATTCGCACTGCATAGCAAACGATCTGCAATCGCACTCTTCTTCGCACTTATTTTTTCTGTGCCCGCTGTTGCGATATCGATGACAATGGCGTGGCATGAAAAGATTGACGCCAGAATTCTTCAGATGCTAGATGATTTAAGAATCCTGCATCCTCTGTATTCACCAACTGCTTGGCTGGTAATTGCTCTGAGCGCACCAGTTGTTCTCTTGGTGGCGTGGCCAATTCACCGGGCGGCATTACGCAATCTCTTGCATCCAACGATGGATAACTTAATTTCAATGGGATCACTGAGTGCATTTGGTTGGTCTATCTATGCAAATGCAACTGGCAATGGAGATGTTTACACAGAAGTTGCAGCGGGTGTAGTGACATTTGTAATCCTTGGGCGTTTTCTTGAAACACGAGCAAAGCGTCGCGCCAGTGGTGCGCTAACTTCTCTATTGGCTTTGAACGTAAAGGAAGTAAGCGTCATTCGCGGGGGACTTACTGTTCTGATTCCTGCAGAGAATTTAGAAATTGGTGACGAGTTTGTTGTTGCTCCGGGTGATCGAGTTGCAACCGATGGCGTAATTGTCTCTGGAAATAGTTCGGTCGATAACTCTTTAATTACTGGTGAATCTTTGCCACTTACTGTTGGTCCCGGCGATCGCGTTATTGGAAGTTCGCTAAATACAAATGGTCGTTTAATCGTTCGCGCTACTCGTGTTGGGCGCGATACAGAGTACGCACGAATTACTTCAATGGTTTTGGAGGCACAGAGTACAAAAGCTCCAATCGCTCGGTTAGCAGATCGAATTAGTGCGGTCTTTGTTCCAATCGTTACGGTGATTTCTTTAGCAACATTTGGCGTACTTCGCGATAACGGAGTTTCAATTTCAGAATCCATTGCAACAGCCATTGCAGTGATAGTTATTGCCTGTCCATGTGCACTTGGTTTAGCAACACCAGTTGCCTTACTCGTTGCATCAGGGCGCGGTGCGCAACGCGGCATCATAATTCGCAACCCACGTGTGCTCGAAGTTGCTCGCAGAGTAGACACAATTGTTTTGGATAAAACAGGAACTCTTACAACTGGCGAGATGAAAGTTCATGAAATCACTGTTGCAATAGAAGCTGGCGCATTACTCGGCGCTGGATTTGAGCCATTACTTCGCGAGGCAACAATTCTTTCTACCGCGTTATCAATTGAGGAGCAAAACAATCACCCAATTGCGTTAAGTATTCGTACGTTTATTGCTGCGCAAGGAATTAAGCCCACTTCAGTTTCTGAGTTTCAAGTAACTCCTGGTTCTGGTGCTGCTGGGCGTGTAAATCTTGGAACGCATTCACCAGTTGTTCTCATTGGTTCACCGACAGCGGTTGCACATAGCACCACCACTTTTCATCCACTTATATCTGCAGCAGTTGAACGCGGACACAGCGCTGGATTAAGCGTTTCAGTTTTAGCGTGGGATGGCGTTGCACTGGCGGTATTTGCAGTTGGCGATGAACTTAAATCAGATGCAGCTGAAACTATTGCACGACTAAAAGACGCTGGAATAACACCATGGTTGTTAACTGGTGATTCAGAAGATGCGGCGCAATCAATTGCTAAGCAAGTTGGAATTGAAAGTGATCATGTTCTTTCTGGAGCGCTGCCACAAGGAAAACTTACGAAGATTCGTGAGTTACAGAGTCAATCACACACTGTTGTGATGGTCGGCGATGGCATCAATGATGCTGCGGCGCTAGTTGGAGCAGATGTGAGTATCGCGATGGGAACTGGAACAGATGTTGCAGTTTCTAGTGCTGACATAACACTGATGCGCACGGAGCCTCGAGCAGTATTAGATGCGCTAAAACTTTCAAAGCGAACCCTAAGAACAATTCGAGTTAATCTCGGTTGGGCTTTTGCATATAACATCGTTGGCATACCTATTGCAGTAATGGGATTGCTATCTCCAATGTATGCAGCAGGTGCCATGGCGCTTTCTAGTTTGTTTGTGGTGACTAACTCATTGCGCATTAAGGTTCCACGCTAAATACTTATGAATAAGCAAAAATCTCTTTACACAAATGCTTTAATTCTCACCTTGGTATTGAGCACAATCACAGCCCCAACAGCCCAAGCATTTGAATTGCCACTAACAGTGGCGCCGGATCAATTATCCGGTTACGAAAGAACTCTCTTTAAGCATTGGATTGATGCCGATAAAGATAAGTGCGATACGCGAAAAGAAGTTTTGATTCAAGAAGCAATCGTTTTGCCAAAGTTAAGTGGTAGTTGTGTTTTTAATGGTGGCAAATGGATTAGTTCATACGATGGATTATCAACTACTGATTATTCAACATTAGATATTGATCATATGATTCCACTTTCTGAAGCCTGGAGATCTGGTGCTTGGAAATGGTCGCCCGCACAACGCGAAGCATTTGCAAATGACCTCACAGATCAACGTGCACTAGTTGCAGTAACTGCAGGCCTTAATCGACAGAAGAGTGATCAGGATCCGAGTACTTGGTTACCACCAGTAGATCAGTGCACATACGTTTCGAATTGGATTGCAATAAAGGTGCGTTATTCATTAACTGTAGATTCTGCTGAAGCAAGTGCGCTGACAAATCTTGTTGCATCTTGTAACATCACATCAATTACCGCATTTGCAATTCCTGCTTACGCAATTACTGCTGGAATAAATCCCATAACGCTTGCATCGCCATCACCAACCGCAACGGTTTCACCAACCGCAACGGTTTCACCAACTGCAACGGTTTCACCAACTGCTACTGCTTCACCAACTACAAAGCCCACTTCGAAACCTTCAGCAAAACCCAAGACTAAAAAAACTAAGAAACCAGTTAAGTATTCAACGTGCGCCAAAGCACGCGCAGCAGGAGTAACACCGATTATTCGCTCAAAGAATAAAACCTTGTACGCACTAAACAAGGCGTTGGATCGAGACAAAGACGGGTCCGCCTGCGAATAACGCCGTTTTATAAACACTGCGTCAGAGGTTAAGATTGCCCCGTGGAACCACAGAAAATACTTCTCTACTATGGCTTTACACCCATACAAGACACTGCTGCCGTGCGCCTATGGCAGTTAACGCTCTGTGAATCCCTTGGACTTAAAGGTCGCATTCTTGTTTCACCGCACGGAATCAACGGAACTGTTGGTGGTGATATGGAGTCCCTTAAGAAATATGTTGCACGCACAAAGAAATATCCAGGATTTAAGAAAATAGATTTCAAGTGGTCAGATGCAATCGGAAATGAATTCCCACGATTAGCAGTTCAAGCCAAAGACGAACTGGTTGCTTTCGGAGATCCATCAGTAATTAAGGTCAATAAAGATGGTGTGATCGGCGGCGGCAAACACCTCAAGCCATACGATGTTCAAAAACTAGTTGAAGAGCGTGGCGATGAAGTTGTCTTCTTTGATGGTCGCAATGCCTTTGAAGCCAAAATTGGAAAGTTTAAAAATGCAGTTATTCCTGATGTAACAACATCGCGCGACTTCGTAAAAGAGATTAAGAGTGGAAAATACGATCACCTGAAAGATAAGCCAGTTGTTACATATTGCACCGGCGGAATTCGCTGCGAAATTCTTTCAGCCGTTATGATCGATAACGGATTTAAAGAGGTTTACCAAATCGAAGGCGGCATCGCTAAGTACGGCAAAAAATATGGCGACAAAGGTTTGTGGGAAGGCTCGCTTTACACATTTGATGGTCGCATGGCAATTGATTTCTCATCCAAAGCAAAAGTTATCGGCGAATGCGAAGCATGCAACGCACCAACGAAGCAGTTCTATAACTGTGCCCGCAAAGCATGTCACGAATTGGTTTTACTCTGCGAAGATTGCTCAAAGATCGATGTGAGCAAGAGTTGCATTCACGATAGCAATCGTGCGTTCGACTCCGAAATGATCGGTTAGCTTTACTTCTCTACGATTTCAGTCGGCGCTCCGTGCACATTAAGCACATCTTTTTTATGTATCGCTGGAACAGTACCCAGTAATCCCTTTTGAAAATCATCAAATGCTTGCAAAACTTCTGCTTTAGTATTCATAACAAATGGGCCCATCCATGAAACAGGTTCTTTAATTGGTTGGCCACCAAGAATAAATAGTTCCAATTCTGGAGAACGACTCTCTTGCTGATTAGCAGCACGAATAACCAACGTATCTCCATCACCGAAAACAGTGAGTTGTCCCATCTGAACCGGGCGTGATTCTTCGCCTACAAAACCATGTCCTGCCAATGTGTACACAAGTGCGTTGTAATCCTTGCGCCATGGAAGACGTAATTCGGCGCCTGGTTGAACAGTTGCGTGCACCAAAGTGATCGGAGTCTGTGTAGATCCCGGACCTTTATGTCCATCAATTTCGCCAGCAATAACACGAATCAAGGCACCACCATCGTGGGACGCAAGAAGCGCCACTTCACTTGCACGTAAATCTTGATACGCAGG
>CANHNH010000014.1 GCA_947461995.1 Candidatus Nanopelagicaceae bacterium | reverse complement strand
TGTTTTGGTCGGGGGTGCTTCGCTTTCTCAAGATCTTCGTGCTCAAGGTGTTGCTGCCGGAATTAACATCATCACAACATATGGAATGAGTGAAACATGTGGTGGGTGTGTTTATAACGGCGAACCACTTGATGGTGTTGCATTTGAAATTACTGAAAATTCAAGAATTAAGATCTCAGGTCCTATTCTTGCTGAAGTTGAAAAAGAAAATGGTTGGTTTATCACCGAGGATCTAGGGAAAATTGTTGATGGCAAACTTCACGTCATAGGCAGAGCTGATGATGTGATCATTAGTGGTGGTGAAAATATTTCACTTAACGCAATAGAAGAAGAGTTACATAAGAATTTTCCGAAATTGCAATTGGCTGCCTTTGCGACTTCAGATAGCAAATGGGGCCAGGCGTTACATATAGCAGTTCAATCACAAGATGAAAATATGAAAATTCAAATTTCACAAGTACTTGTTGACACGATCGGAAAGTATGCGAAACCAAAGAGCGTGATTCTGCTTGATAAATTGCCAGAGATTGGTGTCGGTAAAGTGGATCGCATTTCTCTAACAAAATTGGTGAGTCAATGAATAAATGGATTGCAGGAGCGCGTCCCAAAACATTGCCAGCAGCCATTGCACCTGTCGCAGTTGCAAGCGCATTAGCTGGCAATAACTTTGATCCGCTTTTGGCACTTCTTGCGCTGCTTGTCAGTTTGTCATTGCAAATTGGCGTTAATTACGCAAACGATTATTCAGATGGCATAAAAGGAACTGATGACAATCGCATTGGTCCAATGCGATTAGTTGCTAGCGGTGCGGCTTCGGCACATCAAGTAAGAAATGCTGCCTACATGGCTCTAGGTTGCGGTGCAGTTTTTGGTTTGATACTCGCTCTTCAAAGTTCACTCTGGTTACTTGTTATTGGCGCTCTAGCAATTGTTGCGGCATGGGGATACACCGGTGGAAAAAATCCTTATGGTTACTTTGGATTCGGCGAACTCGCAGTCTTTGTCTTCTTTGGACTTGTTGCAACAATGGGAACATATTTTGCACAAACAGGCGCGCTCACGTGGAATTCTTTAATCGTCGCAATTCCTATGGGTTGCCTTTCATGTGCCCTCTTAGCAATTAATAACATTCGCGATCGAGCCGCAGATGAGTTAGTCGGAAAAAGAACTCTCGCCGTTCGCTTGGGAGATTCAAGTGCCCGAATCGCATTTATTGCACTTCTACTTGTGGCCCACATCAGCGTTCTACTCTTATTGCAACCGTGGACTCTGCTCACACTCTTACTGTTACCGATGACGTTCGCGTTGATAAAGCAGATTCATGCAGGGGCAATAGGGGCTGACCTAATTCCACTACTTGGCAAAACAGGCAAGCTTCAACTCCGTTTTGCAATCCTTTTGGCTCTGGGTTTGTTGCTCTCTTAGAAAAGCGTAGAATTAACACATGATTCGTCTAGCCGTAATCGCCATTGCAATACTTGTTTTGTATGCATTTGTGCACTGTGCACAAACTGATCAAGATGAAGTTAAGAAATTGCCAAAGTGGGGGTGGCTGCTTGTAATTGCTTTTTTGCAACCATTTGGTGCTATCGCTTATTTAATATGGGGTCGCCCCCCGAAACGAGGTCCTGGACGTGGTGGACCACGCAGAGTTATTGGTCCAGATGATGACCCTGATTTCTTACGTAAACTTTAAAAACTTATAAACCTGAGTAGGTGTGCTTTCCGGTTCCCCATACGTTTACATAAACATAGTTAAATAAGAATGTAGATCCCGCAAAAATACATAGCCAAGCAGCTCTACGTCCACGCCAGCCAATTGTTACACGCGCATGTAAATAAGCGGCATACGCAACCCACGTAATAAATGCCCACGTCTCTTTTGGATCCCAACCCCAATATCTTCCCCAGGCACTCTCTGCCCAAATTGCACCTGCAATAACCGCAAATGTCCAGAGTGGAAATACAAATGCAACAAGTCGATATGAAAGTTGATCAAGAACATCTAGTGAAGGTAAACGTTTTGCCCAAGGTGCTCGTTCACCTTTTTTCTCCATAGAGTCTAAGAATAAATATGCGCCTGCAATCACATTTGCAAGCAGGAAAACTCCACCAGAAATAATTGCAGCCGATACGTGAATAACAAGCCATGTGGATTTAAGGGCAGGTACAAGTGGTGCACTTGGTCGGTACAAAACTGCAACCGCTGTACCGAGAGTGAGCAAAACAGAAATAGAAACAAATAAACCTAGCCAGCGAAGATCGTATTTACGAAGCGCTGCTAAATATGCGCCAGAAAAAGCAAGTGCACCAGTAATTGAAAACTCATACATATTGCCCCAAGGAACACGACCCGCAGATATTCCACGAGCAATAACGCCAGCAAATAAAAGTAAAAATCCTAAAATCATCATGGCTGTTGCAACACGAGCAACTTTTTCTGTGCGCGTGTAATCAAAAGTTTTGGTGCGTAAATTTCCTTGTGCAGAATCTGCTAAGTGTGGTGCACGTACAGCAAATGCGGTTTCATAGGAATGAGCAATAAAAGCCAGCGTGAAAACAGCCATGGATGAATACACCAAGTAATTTGAAATATACGCCCATGTTGTAGACATTTACTCTGCTCTCCCTAAAGCTTTTGCCAGTTGTGTGATTTCTAGTTCAAGTCCAGGTGCTGCATTCTTTGCCAGACCTGCTATTTCAACTTTTTTATTAATAACGCTTACCCAAATTCTGCGCCTTCTCGTAAAGAGTGAAGCGAGTAATCCAAGTATCGCAACGATACCGCCAAGCAGCGCATAACTCTTTCCGGGATCTCGAACCACTTGCAAATTTACCCATGGGACATAGGTTTCAAATGTGATCGATCCTTCTGCAAATGTAAACGTCTCTCCGGGGGCAAGTGATTTAAGTCCTATTTTTTTCATAACATCTGTATTAATTCGATAGATCGATTGAGGGCGCCCGTTGTCTAAGCCGAGATCTCCAGTCCATGCTGCTAAAAATAAACGAGGATCAAGTGCTTCTGGAAAGACAGAAATTCCGCCACCTTCTGTTGCGCGACCAATAGTTGGAAAGAAAGATCCAACAAAACCAAGTTGTGGATTCGTATCTGGAACTTTGATTGCACCCGTTGAACTTAAGTTTGCATCTTGTGGCAGGAACGGAACGGGTCCTTGATATCCAACGTTACCCAGTGAGTCTCGCACCGTAACTATTGGTGAGTAACCATTAGCTTGCAAGTACACCCGAGTGCTTCCAAATGTAAGTGGACTGTTTACTTTTACAATTTTCTTGACAGGAGTCGACTCTGGATTACTTTTGACTGTTACTGACAGGGTGTAATCCTGTGGCGCATTTGTAACTGGATCATACTTACCCACGAATTTATCAATTTCAATAGAAAATGGTGGCAGGGATTTTTCATTAAATAATTTGCCAAATGAGAGAGAGTCATAAGTAGTTGGCGTGTTAATAAATCGTTCGCCCACATTAACGATTGCATCCCCCCTCATGCCAAATAACGAACCGAAACTAACTCCTATAAGAATAAGCACAAGTGCTAAGTGGAAAAATAAATTTCCAGTTTCACGAGTAAATCCCTTTTCTGCTGAGAGAGATCCATCTAGTTCGCGGAGTCGGAATCGATTTTTCTTAAACCATTGTCGAGCGATTTCGAGCTCATCTCCACCACCTTTCCACTCAGAGTGAAACTCCATTCGTGAAAGGTTTTTTGGTGTCACAGGTGGCAAAGCCCTTGCAGCTTTGTAATGTTCAAACGCTCGCGGAAGAACACAACCAATAAGTGAAATAAAGAGCAGAATATAAATTGCGCTAAACCAAGGGGATGCGTACACATCAAAAAGAGAAAAACGTTGGTACCAGAGTGCCTTGGTTGGTGAATCCGTAAATATGGCAGTCACCGCCATCGGATTTTGTGTACGTTGCGGAATAAGCGAACCAGGGATTGCTGCAACACCTAGCATCATTAAAAGCACCAGTGCCGTACGCATGCTTGTCAGTTGTCGCCATGCAAATCGTAAGAGTCCTACTGTCCCAATCTCTGGTGCGTTATCTTTCATTTAAACCACCGGAATGAAATCTGAGATCCAAGAACGCATCTCGTTATTAAAAGTTCCCCATAATCCTAAAATTTGCGCAATACCGATCAAAATTAAAAGTAACCCACCAATTTTTGTTATGAGATCGCCTCGACGAACTAAGAAACGTCGAAGCTTTTCAGAACGATCGAGAAATAATCCTGATGCAATAAATGGTGCTCCCAAGCCGATGCAATAGCCCAGTGAAAGAATTGCGCCACGAAGTGCACTTGATTCTTGAAATGCCAGTGTCTGCACAGCACCAAGAGCTGGACCGATACATGGTGTCCAGCCAACTCCAAATAAAAATCCGAGTATTGGCGCTCCAGCCAAACCGAGAGTAACTGGCATCTTTGCGCGATAGGTAGGTGCAAATGGGAATACACCAATAAAAATTAGGCCTAAAGCAACTGTAAAAATTCCCAATATTGACGTTATTAATTTTTCATTATCGGAAATATAGGCGCCGAATCCACCAAAGAGCACTCCGTATGAAATAAATAAAACGCTGAAACCTAAGACGAAAAGGATCGAACCAAGCAATACTCGTCCGCGACTCTTTGAAAATCCTGCAGCATAAGAAATATAACCAGGCACCAAAGGCAACACACATGGCGATAAGAATGAAATCAATCCAGCAATAAGTGCAATTGGAAAAGCTGTAATTAAATAACCATCCAGGATTTGTTCTACAAAGAATTCCTTCATTCAGCACTCACCTTTTCAATGAGTTCGCTTAAGGAGGCAACAGTGACTTCTCCTGAAATTCGTGCTGCCACATTGCCATTCTTATCTATAACCACGGTAGATGGAATGGCATTTGCGGGTAATGATTTTCTAAATCCAATCAAAACTGAATCATCAATCAGAGTTGGATAAGGAAGCGCAAAACGACGCACAAATGCTTCTGCAGTTGCAGGGTTGTCGCGCGTAAGAATTCCAATAAAAGCTACATCTGTATATTTTTCAGATAGCGCAGCAAGAGTTGGTGCCTCCGCACGACAGGGAGCACACCATGAAGCCCACACATTAACTACTGCGACTTGTCCGCCATTAAATCTGTAATTCTGTCCCGTCAATGTCATTCCAGAGAGTTGTGGTGCTGCAATTCGATCTAAAGCTTTAATGTAAGAAATGCTTCCATCTCCAGAGACAAAACTCTCTTCGGCTATTGATGAGCCACCACCACTGCATGAAGAAAGCGCCACTGCAACAAGTGGCAAAAGAAATAATTTTCTAATTTTCATTTCTTTGTGGGCAACAAATGAGCAGCGGGTTCTGAATAACTTGTGCCGCTAATCATCCCGTCATCGTCAAAATGAATACTTGTTACGCTCGCAAGCGAGCACTCTCGTTTGCGTGGGTCATGCAGAAGTCGGCGACCTTCGATTGCACTGCGCAGAATCCAAATTGGTAATTGATGAGAAACAACAATCGCATCTCTTCCTTTTGCTGCATCGCGTGCCGCAAAAACTGCTGCAAGCATCCGATTTATTTGTTCGTCATATGGTTCGCCCCAAGAAGGTTTCCAGGGATTCCACAAGTGTTTCCAGGCTGATGGATGTTTTAAAACTCCATCTCCAACTCCAAAAGGTTTACCTTCAAATACATTTGCTGCTTCAATTAATCGTTCATCGGTTGTAATTTCTATTGTGTGGGCTGCTGCAATTGGCGCTGCAGTTTCTTGTGCTCGTTGCAAAGGTGATACATGTAACGCACCAAGATCTATTTTCTTCGACCAATCTCCAAGAGTTGCTGCCATTTTGTGACCGCGCTCCGAGAGTGTCCATCCAGGTTGACGACCATAAAGAATCTTCTGCGGGTTGTGTACCTCGCCATGTCTGATTACATGTACCGTCGAACTCATTTGCTAAGCATAAAGCGTCATAAACCTTCTCTTCTCGCTAGGGTTGTGACATGGCGCTCACACCGAATCGGGTTGCCTTTTTCGATGTAGATAACACGCTTATTCGTGGCTCTACCCTCTTCTTTCTCGGAAAAGGAATGTACAAACGTGGGTACTTCACGAAGACTGATCTTTCTCGCTTCGCTTTCGCCAATCTACGTTTTCGTTTAACAGGCAAAGAAAAACAAGATGAAATAAAACGGTTTCAAAACGCAGCGACAGAGTTCATTGGCGGACATAACGTTGCAGAAATTCAAACAATTGCTCAACAAATTTACGATGAATATGTTTCTCCTGCGTGCTGGCAAGGAACTATCAATATTGCACAGAGACATTTAAATGCTGGCGAAGAAGTATGGCTCGTAACGGCGGCCCCAGAAGATATGGCAACTCTGATCGCAAAGAATTTAGGCTTTACTGGTGCTCTCGGAAGTAAAGCCGAAGTGAGTGATGGAAAATACACTGGCCAAATGTTAGGCAATTTATTGCATGGAAAAGAAAAAGCCATTGCAATTTCAGCGCTAGCTAAAGAAAAAGGATTTGAACTTTCCGAGTGTTACGCGTATTCCGATAGTCACAATGATTTTCCACTACTTGAATCTGTTGGACATCCATCTGCGATCAATCCAGATGCGATTCTAAGTTTGCGCGCACTTGCCCAAGGTTGGCCCATTCACGATTTTCGTCGCGCTCGATTTATTATTAAAATAATTGGTCCAGCCGTTTCACGACTTGCTGCTGCCGGAATTTGGTTGGCACCTCGCAGGCGCTCACGCTAACTCGATTTCACGCCACGCACTAAACCCCTGTAATGTAGGCAAGTTATGCAAATGCGTTCATTTACTGACTACCTACGTTCCGTAGATGACGATGCCCTTTTAGAGCTATTCACATACAGAGCTGATCTCATTTCTCCAGTTCCATCAGATATTGCATCACTTGCCGTTCGTGCTTGCAGTGCACCAAGTCTTGCTCGTGCAATTGACGCACTTAATCAATGGCAATTTCAAGTTCTTGAAGCGTGTGCAGTAATTAACGAACCATTTAATGAAAAACAAATTATTGCAGTGACTGAAAAGTCTGCCACAGAAGTACTCTCTGAATTAATCGCCCGTGGGCTTGTCTATCCATCTGATGATGGAATGCGACTGCCTAACTCTGTTCGCGAAGTATTGGGCAGTGAAATTGCTGGTCTCGGTCCTGCGTCAATGGCGAAGTTAAATTTGAAGAAATTAGATGCAGCACCAGATGCGGCTAAGAAAGTATTAGAAAGACTGATTTGGGGACCACCTCGTGGAAGCGTTGGAGATATCAAAAATCCTGGTCCTGGAGTCACATGGTTATTAGAAGAAAACTTTATGGTGCCGCTGGATCAGCGCACAGTAATTCTTCCCCGCGAAGTTGGAATTTATTTACGTGGCGGAAAAGTTCACAAAGAACGCGACGTTTCGCCTCCCGAAATTAAGGGCAGCAAACGTGATGCTAAAAACGTTCAGCTCGCTGCAATTGCAAATGTTGCAACAGTCTTGCGCTGGGCTGATGAAATTCTCGAATATTGGGCACAAGAACCAGCTGATGCGCTTCGAGCAGGCGGACTTGGAGTACGTGATTTAAAAATAATTGCCACACATATGGGTATCGATGAAAACTGCGCAGCCTTTATTGCCGAACTTGTCTATCTTGCAGGACTGGTCACAATTGATGCAGATGACAAGATCTTGCCAACAAATAACTTTGATATTTGGCTTACACAGAGTGCATCTACGAGATGGCAAGCGATTGCTGCTCCCTGGTTAATTACATCTCGGGTAAGTGGTTTAGTTGGGCGTGCAGAATCTAAAAACACTGCAGCACTTGGACCAGAATTAGATCGCGTGAATGCTGCAAGTACACGTGCATTGGTTTTACAGTTATTGGCTGAAAACAACGAGGTCGCGCCAGAATTAGAGAGCTTTACTCGCCGAGTTAAATGGTGCGCACCATCAAAACGAAATCCAGGTTTGCAAGAAGAAATGGTGCAGTGGACACTCCGTGAAGCAGAGTGGCTAGGAATAACCGGACAAGGTGTAATTTCTAAGTACGGTCAAGAGTTTTTAAGTGGAGAAAATCTAGAAATCATAGATACAGATCTACCTCAACCAGTCGATCACATTTTGATCCAAAGTGATAACACTGCAATTGCACCCGGACCTCTCGTCCATGATGTTGCTGCAGTGCTGGCAATCATTGGTGATATCGAAAGTCGTGGTGGAGCAACTGTCTATAGATTTACAGACACAACTATTCGCCGAGGTTTAGACCACGGAAAAACTGGCGATGAAATTATTAGCTTTCTGCGCAAGACCTCCAAGACTCCAATTCCCCAGCCACTTGAATATTTAATTTCAGATGTAGCTAAGAAGCATGGTCGCTTACGTGTTGGAAATACTTCATCATTTATCCGGTGCGAAGATCCAGCCCTGATTACACAAATTATTAGTGATAAGCGTTTAGATATTTTATCTCTGCGCAGAATCGCACCAGAAGTCATGATCTGTGACATGGATGCGCACGATGTGATGAATGTTTTGCGCAATGCTGGTTATCTTCCAGCCGCAGAATCTACTAACGGAATGTTGCTGACAGGTCCACGTTCTACTCGGGCACAATCTAAGCCGCGACCACCTCGAATTATTGGTGAACTAGAAGTTCCAACTGATGCGGCATTAACTGCTGCTATTCGAACAATTCGTGTTGGTGAAAAATCTAGTCACAAGCAGAGCACCCTTCGCAATATTGCAAGTAACGCACTGGGTGCGCTGCCTCGCACGACAGCAAATGAAACTTTAGATGTTCTAATCAAATACATTCAAGAACAGCGTTCGCTCTCAATTGGTTATGCAGATAACAATGGTGCGGTTTCACATCGAATAATTGATCCACTCAAAATCTCAGCCGGTTCACTCATCGCCCGCGACCACGGCACAGGCGAGATGCAGACTTTTAGAATTCCACGAATCACGGGGGTTGCACCACTATGACAAGCGAGAAGCACAGCGAATACGGCAGACTTAACCCTATGTTGGCAGCCCTTGAAGCATTGGTGAAATGCGAATCTCCTTCTGAAGATCTCGATGCGTGCAATGACGTTGTTCGATTAGCAAGTGATATCGCAACTCGCGTACTTGGAACACCAGCAGAGATTCGCCAAATAGAAGGTCGTCCTGTTTTTTGGTGGGGTGCCGCGCAACCTGATGTTGTATTACTTGCACATCTTGACACTGTGTGGCCAATTGGTTCATTTATCCCGTTGTGGCACATTGAAGGTGACGTCCTTCGTGGTCCGGGTGTTTTTGACATGAAAGCTGGATTTGTTCAGGCACTCTTTGCGCTAAAAGGAATTAGTGGTTCTGTTGCACTCGTTGCAACGACTGATGAAGAAACAGGGAGCCACGCATCTCGCAAATTAATTGAAGACTTATCATCTAAAGCAAAGGCTGTCTTGGTTCTTGAAGCGTCAATTGATGGCAAAGTTAAAACAGGTCGAAAAGGTACTTCGATGTATCAAGTGCACGTACATGGTCGCGCTGCACACGCTGGCCTTGAACCAGAAAAAGGAATTAACGCAACAGTAGAAATTGCCCACATAATTACCGCACTTGCATCTTTAGAAAACAAAGAAAAGCAGACAACTGTTGTTCCAACTCTTTTAAAGGGTGGAAATTCATCAAATACAGTTCCAGATTACGCAGTTCTAGATATCGATGCTCGATCATTTTCAAATGACGAACTCAACCGAGTGGATGCAGCAATTCGCGCTCTCGTTCCTACGCATCCGCAAGCGCGCATAGAAATTGTTGGTGGCCTAAATCGACCACCACTAGAAATAACATCAACTCTAGAACTCTACGAACGTGCAGAAAAAGTTGCTGCGCGCATCGGAATGCCGCCACTTGGTCATGCATCCGTCGGCGGAGCCAGTGATGGAAACTTAGCTGCAGCAGCAGGTGCCAAAGTTCTAGATGGACTTGGCGCCGTTGGTTCTGGTGCGCATGCCGCCAATGAATGCATCAGCATTAAAACTCTTGAAGAACGCAGCGCTTTCTTACATGAATTTATCAAGGATTTACTCAATGACTGATGGGCCTCTGATCGTCCAGAGCGATAAGACACTGCTCTTAGATATTGATCATGCGATGTCCACGGAATGTCGTCGAGCAATAGCCCCATTTGCAGAATTAGAACGATCTCCCGAACATATTCATACGTATCGTTTAACAAATCTTGGACTATGGAATGCACGCGCTGCTGGTCACGATGCAGAGATGGTTATCGATACATTAATTAAGTATTCGCGTTATGCGGTTCCGCATTCAATTCTTGTGGATGTTGCAGAAACTATGTCTCGCTACGGCCGCCTGCGTCTTGAAGCAGACCCAATTCACGGGTTAATTCTGGTTACAACAGATACTGCAGTTCTCGAAGAAGTTATCCGAGCAAAGAAGATTGCACCGCTTCTTGGTGTTCGAATCGATAACGACACAATTGCTGTGCATCCAAGCCAACGTGGGCAGATTAAACAATCATTACTTCGACTCGGTTGGCCGGCCGAAGATTTTGCAGGATACGTAGATGGCCAAGCACACGACATTGAACTTAAACAAGATGATTGGAAAATTCGTCCCTATCAAGAATTAGCTGCAGAAGGTTTTTGGCATGGTGGTTCTGGTGTGGTCGTGCTTCCTTGCGGTGCTGGAAAAACAATTGTTGGCGCAGCAGCCATGGCACATGCCAAGGCAACAACTCTTATTCTTGTTACAAATACCATCGCCGCACGTCAATGGCGTGAAGAGTTATTGAAGAGAACGACACTCAATGAAGATGAGATTGGTGAATACTCTGGTGCTAAGAAAGAGATTCGCCCTGTAACAATTGCAACCTACCAAGTTATGACGAAGAAAAAAGATGGCGTTTATGCCCACCTTGATCTATTTGACACTCACGACTGGGGATTAATTATTTATGATGAAGTGCACTTATTGCCTGCACCAATTTTTCGTTTCACAGCAGACATCCAATCCCGTCGTCGCCTAGGACTTACTGCCACGCTTGTTCGAGAAGATGGAATGGAAGGTGAAGTTTTTTCACTCATTGGTCCAAAAAGATTTGATGTTCCCTGGAAAGAGATTGAATCTCAGGGATACATCGCTCCTGCTCAATGCGTAGAAGTAAGAGTAAATCTGAGTGAAACTGAGCGACTTTCATATGCAACAGCCGAACCAGAAGAGCGTTATCGCTTCTGCGCTACAACTCGCACAAAGCGAAATGTTGTCGAGTCACTTGTGGCACACCACGCTGGCGAACAAATACTTGTGATCGGGCAATACATCGATCAGTTGGATGAATTATCCGAAACACTTGGCGTTCCACTGATTAAAGGTGAAACTCCTGTCAAAGAACGAGAAGTTTTATTCAACAAATTTAGAACTGGTGAAATTACTTGTTTAGTGGTTTCAAAAGTTGCCAACTTTTCTATCGATTTACCAGATGCAACTATTGCGATTCAGGTTTCCGGTGCTTTTGGTTCACGTCAAGAAGAAGCGCAACGATTAGGTCGTATCCTGCGCCCTAAATCCGATGGCCGTAGTGCGACTTTTTATTCGGTAGTTTCACGAGACACTATTGATCAAGACTTTGCCCAAAATCGTCAGCGCTTCTTAGCTGAGCAAGGTTATGCGTACAAAATTATTGATGCAGACGATGTTTTTCAAGGCAAGCTCTAAAGCGTTCGGGATCAACGCGCCAGAAGTCGTGGTGTTCGCCATCAATGTGGGTCACCGGAACTTGCTCGCCATATAGTTTTTCTAGTTCAGGATTGCCATCTATATATTTGATCTCAATCGAGTAATTAAGTTCGTCTTTCATCGATTCGAGGGTGTCAATTGCCACATCACAGAGGTGGCAACCATGTCGCGAAAATACAGTTATTGACGTTTGCGACAATTATTTTTTTCTCTTCTTATTAAGCGCTCGATCGATGAATTCTTCTGCCACAAGGGTTACATCTCCCTTGAATCTATATGCATTCTTCTCAAGGTCTTTTAAAACTGCATTGACCGTAGTTTGAGTAACAGAACCAACGAGTGGGCCAAATTTTTTTGAAAAGAGAGCGTGCGCTACTTCGCTTACCGACTTTGCTAAATCATCACGAGCTTCATCCAATGTTGGTTCTGGTTTTTTTGGAGTTTCCGAAAAATCCAGAGAAATTGGACGCTCAGCCTTCATCCGAGAATAAAGTTCGTCGAAGTTGCTTGTACTGCTCTCTTCCATAGGGAAATCATCTCACCCTGCTACCTTTTGCACATATGCAAACGAGAACCAGCGCTCGAACTGCAACGGGACTTGTACTTCTTCTCCTTGCATCTTTTCTCACAATTGTGAGTGCTGAAGCTGCCCCACTCGTTGCCCCATCCACTGTGTGGGGGCATACATATGCAGCCAGTAGTTCCTCGAAATTTCTGACGACGCCTACCAAGGCCTCTGCAAACTTAGAGAAGCGATCTAAGTTTGTTGTTACTTATAAGAATTTTCCAGATTGGGCAAAAAATCAAGTTCAAGCGGCAGTTGATTTGTGGGCAGCGAACTTTGATTCAAAGGTGCAAATAAATGTTGATGCAACGTGGAGTCGCTCGAGTACTTCAGATATTTTAGGAAGTGCGCGCCCTGATCGTTACTATTCGAGATTTTCTGGAGCACCTGATTCCACCCTTTGGTATGCATCTGCACTCGCAAATGCATTGTCTGGAAAAGATTTAGATTTAAAAAATCCTGAAATCATTATTCAAATCAATTCTGAAGCTGAGTGGGATTTAGATGGATTAGGAAAACCTACGCGATACGAGTACGACTTAAAGTCTGTGATGTTTCATGAGTTGGCGCATGGTTTAGGTTTTCTCTCAACAAGTTCTTATTTATTTGATCGCTCTAAGGGTCAAAATGTTGGCACACTTGAGCAACCAACTCCATTTGATGCTTACCTTCAAACACAAGATGGAAATCGTTTAGCTGATTTGCCAACGCCTTCACTTGAATTAGGACAGGCACTAACTAGTAAATTGGTGTGGTCTGGAACTGAAGCGATTGCAGCAAACAACGGTGAAAAGTCTTTAATGTATACGCCGTCAAATTATGATGCCGGCTCTTCAGTAAGTCATTTAGACGAAAATACATTTGCTAATTCGAGCACTAATGCTGTTATGACTCCTAATTTAGAAGCGGGCGAAGTCTTTGATGAACCTGGACCCATTCTGCTAGCAATGATGAAGGATCTTCGAATTAAACCTGCACCAGGGTTGGCAGCAGGTATACCGAGTGAAGTACGCAATGCTCAAGCTTTAATTGCTGATGCATCCGTAATTTTAACTTTTGATCCACCAATAAATTCACGCACAACACAGGTTAGTGATTACATCATTAAGAATATTAACAACGGTAAAGAAAAAATTGTTAAAGATAGTCCGGCCATAATTACTGGATTAAAAAATGGGACGAGTTACTCCTTTGAAATCACCGCTTCTAATGCCATGGGTAATTCATCTGAGGTAACAACTAGGCCTGTGACGCCTCGTGCTGCATGGACTTCACAGGTAATAGATCCGGCTGCTGATGCTCGTTCGATCACATCTACGACCTTTAATGGGCAACCTGTTATTGCATATGTTGATTCAAAAACTTCGGTACTTCGTCTCGCAAGATGGAGCGGTAAATCCTGGAAAAAATCAACCATTGACAGCGATATTTCGGGACAAATTTCTTTATGTGTCAGTGGCAAGAAATTAAATCAAACGCTACATATTTTTTATGCTGACAAAACTGAGAATGATTTACGGTACGCAACAGTAACCGGCGTAAAAATAGAACGCGAAATTATCGATGGTAACGCTGCCAAAGTTCAATCTTACGAAGAAATTGTTCGCGTACCAACATCTAGCGATGTAAGTGTTTCAAACGCCTGTGCCGTAACAAGTGAAGGTATTCAAGTTTTCTACCGCGACGAAACCCAAGGAGTACTACTGGGGGCATATAAGAAATTTGATGGGGTTTGGAATTATGAATTAGTCGATGGTGATCGAAAAACCGATTTCCGAACTACAGGTGATATTGCTTTTCATCTAAAAGCACTTGCTGATGGAAATAAAACCTATGTTTTATATGACTCGGCTTTAGATATTAATCAAAACCGTGATGCCACATTGGGTGAAATTAGATTAGCCATCCGATCAACAATAGATCCGGAAGCCTGGCGCTATCGAACTCTGGAATCACCAAGAGCTGATGTTGCTGTTTTGGGCTACGACGTAGAAATCGTTAAGGGTGCCAGGGGAATTATGGCTTCGTGGTTTTCAGCAACAACGTTATCGATGCCCGATCCCACAACGGTGCGAACACTCAACGTGGATTCAACGTCAGAAGTTTCGGTAATTTCGACAACAAACTATGGAATACCAAATGAATTGATGAGTAGCGATTCCAAAACTCTCATGTTCAATTGCCTTGGTCGTCTGTGCGCAGTTGATTACGCAAAGTTTTCTAAAGGGCAATCTGCAATTTCACTAGCTTCTTCTTGGCAATCAACAGAGCCAACCGCCAGTGCTTGGATAGTTTTAAACAAAACGCGGTATGCAGTAGCTGGAATAAATGGAAAATTGGTACTGCTTAAAGCTGCTTAATTACTTCGCGTTACGACGTTGAATTCGAGTCTTCTTTAAAAGTTTTTTATGCTTCTTCTTTGCCATACGTTTGCGTCGTTTCTTGATTACGGAACCCATTTGTCACGCTTTCTCTTGATGTCGGTAAGGAGGTTAGGTTAGCGTTAAGTGAGTCGAAAAATCGAAACGGCCGTCTGGCTAGTACTCATAAGTACAACCCCAAGATCCTTCGAATATCCAAGGGCTACAGGTGTACCGACGGCACTGCTCGCATCGACTACTGCACCTTTGCGATCAAATGTAAGTACTAGCGCGGTTGCTTTGCTCGGTTTCCAATTTTGAATTCCTTTAATTGGAGCTTTTGAAGCAAAGGCTGCAAAGTGCGAACCACTTGGGCCAATCGCCGCAATTGTTATTCCAGTAGAAGCAAACCTATAAGTCCACGTTGGTTCAAGATTTGTTGCGAACTTTGTTAAGGCGCTTTCATATTTTGTACCTGTTTGTACAGAACCTGCTAAAAACAATGTATTTGTTGCAGACGACCATTCACGCTTTGCTTTGGAAGCTGAACTTCTAACTAAAGATGTTAGTTTTCCCGTACTTGAATACTTTGCAATTACTCCATCGCGGTATCCAGCGACTTTCTTTCCGGCAAGTGTTTCAGAGCTACTGCCAATTGCATACACGGTTGAATCGGTTCCCCTGACAACAACATCAATACCGGTATCACTAATCCCCAAATAAATCGGAGTGCTGAATTTTCCTTCTAGGTTGCCAGAGATGATTACTCCAGAGTTTCCATTATCCGTGGCTTTGATGCCTCCAAGAGTAAATCCCTTAGCATTCAGAGCAATTGAATTAATGAGCAGCGCAGATTTCAGATCAACTGAATAGGTGGATATCAATTGTCCTACATTGGAAACTTTCCAGATTGTTGCAATTGTTAAATCAGTGCGAACAGGAACTTTTGGATCCACGATTACGTTGTCGGGATTAATTGGCGGTGTCGCTGGTGTTTCACTAGGGGCAGCAATTGGAATGTTTGCACTTGAACCTGCAATCCAAATATTTCCTGCACCATCTGACGTTAGCGATGATGCAATACTTGCAGCTCCTTGGGTAAGTGCAAGGCGCCATTTTTCAACACCATCTGCACCAATTGCCCAAATACTTGATTCGTTAAGTAAGACGATGGAAGTGCCAACCAGAAGCATTTTAGTGTCAACAGTTATGGGCGTAGCAAGATTTATTGCAACCATCTCTTTTACGGCGATTGGTTTTGGTGCAGCGTTTGCTTGGAGTGAAGAAAAAATAAGTGGAAGAGTGAGAAGTAGAACTGAAAAGCGTCTCACGATTATTTTATTACGCAAGTTCCTGTGAGCGATCGCGTGCTGCTCTCATCGCTTTTGCGACAATGCCTGCAAAGTCAGATTCGGTAAGAGATGCCAGCGCCTCAGCAGTTACACCATTTGGGCTTGTGACATTTTCGCGAAGAGTTGTGGCGCTCTTGCCTGATTGATCAAGCAGTGTTGCCGCGCCAAGCATTGTTTGCGCAGTCAATGTTGTTGCAACATCTTTGGAAAGCCCAAGTGCAATGGCCCCTTCAATCATGTGTTCGGCGAAGGCGAAGAAGTACGCAGGACCTGATCCACTTGTTGCTGTAATTGCATCTTGTAAATCTTCAGTCACTTCGACAACTTTTCCGGTTGCACCAAGAAATGCACTGACGAATGCAGCCTCGGAATCACTGACTCCCACCCCGCGAGACATCCCCGCCATACCAACTCCTACTAATGAAGGCGTATTTGGCATCACTCGAATCACAGGATTGCCGGCACCAAGAATTGAAGAGATAAATTCAGTGCTCTTGCCCGCTGCAAAAGTAATTACTAGTGCACCAGTCTTGATTGAGCCTTTAATCTCTTCTAGAACTGATGCCATATCTTGTGGTTTTACAACCAAGAGCAGCACATCACTGGCGCTGACGTTGGTCGCAAGATCGCAAACACATATTCCATAGCGATTAATGAGCTCTTCTGCTCTTTCGGCACGCTTTTCACTGACACAAATCGATGAGGGCTTGATCCCAAATTTAACGAGAGCTGCAATAAGTGCTTCACCCATAATACCGGCACCAATGACACCCACTTGTGAAGGTTGTAGTGAATTTGTTGCGGTACTCATGTTGCTAAGGATACCTGTACGCTCTGCACCTATGTCTGAAATAAAGCCTGGGTTTGCACGTGATTGGGTTGAATTCACCGACCCTAATGATGAAGAAGAAATCTTTAAGTGCGACCTCACATGGTTGACCTCTAACTGGACCTGTATTTATGGCGATGGTTGCAAAGGTGTATTTAAGGATCGTCCAAATGATGGTTGCTGCACTGAGGGTGCAATGTATTCAGATGAAGAAGATGAAGCGCGCACATTAGTTGCCGCTCAAAAATTAACTCCAGAAATGTGGCAGTTCTTTGATGAAGCGCAACCAAAGAAATTCGGTGGCAAATTACAGATTTCAGAAAAAGATGAAGACAAAGAACGCAAAACTCGCACCGTAGATGGCGCATGTATCTTTTTAAATCGTAAGGGACATGAAGCGGATGGATTCACTGGTTCATTTGGTTGCGTGCTTCATCATTTAGCTGAAAAAGAAAAAATTCACTTTGTTGATACAAAACCAGATGTGTGTTGGCAGTTACCACTTCGTCGCTCATATGAAGTTCGCGAATTCGGCGAGCGCGAAATTTCCGTAACAGTAATCGGTGAATACGAACGCCTTGCATGGGGCGATGGCGGAGAAGATTTCGATTGGTATTGCACAAGCAACACTGAAGCTCACGTTGGAAAAGAACCAGTGTACGTTTCAAATAAAACCGAGTTGCAGGCACTCATGGGCAAGGAAGCGTACGCAGTATTGGCAAAATTATGCGATCAGCGCATCGCCGGTATCAAAGATGCGCAGAAGCGTTCACTTCCACTCTTTGTTATTCAACACCCAGCAACAATTGCGGCAGGCAAATAGTCAGTACTTGCCTCTAGGCTAAGCGCTATGGCAAAGGTCGAGAAAGATCCGTTTCGCTGCACCGAATGTGGGTGGAGTGCGAATAAATGGGTTGGCCGTTGCGGAGAATGTCAGGCGTGGGGCACCGTAGAAGTAATCGGTGCGCCAAAGCGTTTATCACTTGTTCCCGGTGCTGTTACACATAAAGCAACACCTATCGGCGATGTAGATCTATCAGCTGCCAGTGCGAAACCAACTGGAGTTACCGAATTAGATCGCGTACTCGGTGGCGGACTTGTTCCGGGTGCTGCAATTTTATTAGCGGGCGAACCTGGTGTTGGTAAATCTACGCTTTTGTTATCAGTTGCTGCACAAACTGCAAAGGTTGGAATTCGTGCTTTATACATAAGCGGAGAAGAGTCGGCGTCCCAAGTTCGCTTACGCGCAGAACGCATCAAAGCAATTGATCCGGAATTATTCTTGGCATCCGAAACAGATCTCAGTGCTGTTATCTCTCACATCGATGCCGTTAAACCACAACTTCTAATCATCGACAGTATCCAGACAATCGGTTCATCTGCAGCCGATGGTGCACCTGGCGGTGTCACACAGGTACGCGAAGTCGCTGGTGCACTGATTCGTATCTGTAAAGATCGCGATATCACGTTGCTATTAGTTGGTCACGTCACCAAAGATGGCTCAATTGCTGGGCCACGCATGCTCGAACACATCGTCGATGTTGTTTTACAATTCGAAGGCGAACGCCACTCACGTCTGCGTTTAATTCGTGCAATCAAGAACCGATTCGGTGCAAGCGATGAGGTTGGTTGTTTTGATTTAAGTGATAGTGGAATTGAGAGTGTGTTGGATCCAACTGGGTTATTTACTTCCCGTCACAGCGAACCAGTTCCAGGAACATGCGTGACTGTCACACTCGAAGGTCGCAGGCCATTACTTGCAGAGATTCAGGCGTTAGTAAGTGCAGGACGCGAAAATGATTTTGGTAATGCACGCCGCGTCACCAGCGGTTTGGACTCTGCACGCACATCAATGACTCTCGCTGTCCTCGAACTACGTGCACATGTAAAAGTTGGTGGTCGCGATGTATACGCCGCAACAGTTGGTGGCATGAAAATGTCCGAACCGGCGGCCGATCTTGCACTCGCACTCTCTGTTGCATCAGCCGCAAAAGGATTAGCACTTCCTGCAGATCTCGTTGCTATCGGTGAAGTTGGTTTAGCTGGTGAAATTAGAAAAGTAAGCGGCGTAGAACGCAGACTTGCAGAGGCGTTTCGTCTTGGATTTAAGCGCGCACTTGTTCCCGCTGGTTCTGATGTAAAGATTGCCGGAATGGAAATCGTAGAAGTATCGCGTCTTGATCAAGCACTCAGTAGGGTAAAAATTAACGGCGAATGAGCCATTTAGAAAAAGAGATCACCGCTTGGTTTGCTAACAACAAACGTGATCTACCGTGGCGAAAGACAACTGCCTGGGGTGTTTTAGTTTCAGAAATAATGTTGCAGCAAACACCCGTTTCTAGGGTTGAACCTATCTGGCACATCTGGATGAAACGGTGGCCAACTCCAAAAGATTTAGCGCAAGCCACTCCTGCTGATGTCATCAAAGAGTGGGGGCGTCTTGGCTATCCACGCCGTGCTCTTCGCCTTCGTGAGTGTGCACAAGTGATTGTGACTGAATTCAACAACAAAGTTCCTGATAACGAGATCCAATTACGTAAATTACCTGGCATTGGTGATTACACAGCTGCAGCCGTCATGGCATTTGCGTTTGAAGAGCGTTCATTGGTTTTAGATATAAATATTCGGCGCTTGTTCTCGCGTATTTACGATGGAGTTCAATCACCAACTTCTGCACCAAATAAAACAGAACGCGCAGCACGAGCTGAACTTCTGCCAAAAAAGAACGAACATGTGTGGGCTGCTGCCACTATGGAACTCGGTGCGCTTGTCTGCACCGCGCAAAAACCAAAGTGTGAAATCTGCCCAGTTGCAGATTCATGTAAATGGCGCTCACTCAATTACCCGCTTTCAGATCAACCAAAGCGCACACAATCATGGAATGGCACCGATAGACAATGCCGTGGAATCATTGTGCAAGCACTTCGTGAAAATGATTCCTTAACGGAAAAAGAGATTAAGAAGTTGTGGATTCTCGAATCACAAGTTGAAAAGGCTTTAAAAACACTTCTGGCCGACGGGTTGATTACCCAATCGGCCAGAAGTAAATACTCGTTGCCTAGTTAAGCAGATTAAGCAGTTGGAGCCTCTGCAAGATTTTCAGGTGAATCTGGTGTTGCAGACTTTGGTGCACCTGTGAATGTGAACTTAGCTTCGGCGCCTTCACCTTCAACATCTACAACGATGATTTCACCAGCGTTGAGTTCACTGAAGAGAATGCGCTCTGAGAGTGCATCTTCAATTTCGCGTTGAATTGTTCGACGAAGTGGACGAGCACCAAGAAGTGGATCGTAACCACGGTCTGCAAGCAAGTTCTTTGCAGCGACTGTAAGTTCGATTCCCATATCTTTTGCACGCAAACGCTCATCAAGGTTTGCAATCATCAGATCAACAATCTGAATGATCTGATCCTTCGTGAGCTGGTGGAAGACGATGATGTCATCGATACGGTTAAGGAACTCAGGGCGGAAGTGTGACTTAAGTTCGTCACTTACTTTGCCCTTCATTCGCTCGTAATTTGTTAAATCATCACCGGAGTTAGCAAAACCAAGTCCGAGGCTCTTTGAGATATCGCGCGTTCCAAGGTTTGTAGTCATGATGATTACTGTGTTCTTGAAGTCAACAGTGCGACCTTGCGCATCTGTTAAGCGACCATCTTCGAGTACTTGAAGAAGTGAGTTAAAAATATCTGGGTGTGCTTTTTCAATTTCATCAAAGAGCACAACAGAGAATGGACGGCGACGTACTTTTTCTGTGAGTTGTCCGCCTTCGTCATATCCAACATAACCTGGAGGCGCACCGAACAAACGTGATGCGGTGTGACGCTCTGAGTATTCAGACATATCTAATTGAATTAACGCATCGGCATCGCCAAATAAGAATGATGCAAGCGTGCGTGAAAGTTCTGTCTTACCAACACCAGAAGGACCAGCGAAGATAAATGATCCACCAGGACGCTTCGGATCTTTAAGACCTGCGCGCGTGCGACGAATTGCTTGTGACAACGCCTTGATTGCTTGATCTTGTCCAATCACGCGACGGTGTAGTTCGTCTTCCATGCGAAGAAGGCGTGCTGTTTCTTCTTCAGTTAATTTAAATACTGGAATACCAGTTGATGCTGAGAGAACTTGTGCGATTAATTCTTCATCAACTTCTGTGACCTTATCGAGATCAGTT
>CANHNH010000013.1 GCA_947461995.1 Candidatus Nanopelagicaceae bacterium | reverse complement strand
TTGTAATCCTACCGAGTTACGAGTTTCTCTCGTGTATCAGGCGCAGCCCAATCAAAGTTAAATCAGGCTCGTGATGATCAATTGTTTCGCTCACGCCGATTATTAGTGGGGCAAGTCCACCAGTTGCAATAACAGTTGGGCGCGTACCAAATTGATCTAATAATTCTGTAGTAATTCGGTCAACTAAACCATCTACTTGTCCGGCAAATCCAAAAATAGTTCCAGATTGCAGCGCTTCAACAGTATTTTTTCCAATGACATTCTTAGGGCGCACTAATTCAACTTTGCGCAACTGCGCAGCTCGCGCAGCAAGAGCATCGACTGAAATTTCAATTCCTGGAGCAAGTGCACCGCCGAGAAATTCGCCTTTAGGCGAAACAACATCAAGATTTGTTGATGTGCCAAAATCAACAACGATTGCAGGTCCACCGTACAAAGTATGGGCAGCAAGAGTGTTGACGATTCGATCTGCGCCAATTTCCTTTGGATTATCAACCAAAAGTGGAACACCCGTTTTTGTCCCAGGTTCGACAATTGTCACTTGTGCGTCTGCAAAGTAATCAGCAATCATTGTTCGTAATTCGCGCAGAGTCGCAGGAACTGTAGAACAAATCGCTAAGGCAGTGATTTTGTAATCGCGAACCAATGCGCCGTACTGCAACCACAACTCATCCGCAGTGCTGCGAGGATCAGTCTTTACACGCCATGCGCGAACCAATTCTTCGCCTTTAAATATTCCTAGGACTGTGTTGGTATTACCAACATCTACTGCGAGCAACATGGCTTACTCCACTCTCATATCTAGTCCGATATCAAAATTTGGTGCTGAATGCGTTAGTGCGCCCACTGCGATGTAATCAACACCAGCTTCGGCATACGCACGTGCATTGTCGAGTGTTATTCCACCCGATGCTTCAAGTTTTGTGGCCCCTGCAACAAGTGCAACTGCTTCTGCACACTGTGCTGGGCTCATGTTGTCCAATAAAACCAACCCAGGATTTAGTGGTAAAACTTCACGTAATTGCTTCAAATTATCTACTTCTATCTCGATATCAGATGAAGGATATTTTTCGCGAACAAGTGAAAAAGCTGCAACAACACTGCCTGCTGCTGCAATGTGATTGTCTTTAATTAATGCTGCATCACTGAGTGACATTCGATGATTTGTACCACCGCCCATACGCACCGCATATTTTTCCAGTGCACGCATGCCAGGAGTTGTTTTGCGGGTGTCTCGAACCTGAGTCTTCGTGCCAGATAAAGCTTGCACCCACTGTGAAGTAAGTGTTGCAATTCCGCTTAGGTGGCCTAAAAAGTTAAGTGCGGTGCGCTCTGCAAGCAATATGCCGCGAGCGTTTCCTGAGACTTTTATTAAAACAGTGCCTGCTTTAACGTTGTCGCCATCTTTCAATAACGCTGTTGCATCTGTGACACCAACTTCGGCAAGAGTTGCAACAGCCATATCAATGCCTGCAATGACCCCATCTTTGCGTGCGACAAATTGTGCGCTCACTTTTGCATCGGCGGCAAGAGTTGCCAAAGAAGTGATATCAACTCCACCATCTAAATCTTCAGCGATTGCTCGCCTAATTAATTCGCGATCGATCATGAGTGGTTCACCTCCTGATACTCAGTACGCCATTGTCCACTCTGGTCCATTTGTTGAACAATTCGCTTATGCCAATCCTTGCTCTGTTGAGGAAAATCTTCACGCCAGTGCGAACCACGAGTCTCCTGGCGAATTAAAGCTGCACGTAAAATTGTGTTTGCTAATTGAAAGAGATTTGTTGTCTCCCATGCTTCGACGCACGCAACTGTGCTGGTGCGACTTTCAATGCGAGATAAATCATTTGAAGTCGCAATGAGCGAATCAGCAGAGCGCAATACACCAGCGCCTCGACTCATACTTGCTTGTAAAGTTTTGCGAACACTAGGGTCAAGTAAGAATTCAGCAGAGTTATTTTCAACTGGTTCTGAAAACTCTGGCAATTTATTACTGATATCCGCTGCAATTCGTGAACTAAAGACAAGTCCTTCAAGTAAAGAATTAGATGCAAGGCGATTGGCACCGTGCACTCCAGAACAAGCTGTTTCGCCACATGCGTACAAACCTTTTACGCTTGTACGACCATCAAGATCAACTCTCACACCACCGGATGCATAGTGCGATGCTGGTGCAACAGGGATTAACGCACTCGTTGGGTCGATTCCGTGTGTAATGCAAGATGCGTAAATAGTCGGAAAGCGTTCTTTAAATCCATTGAGGTGACGAACATCGAGCCACACATGGTGCGCCCCAGTTCGATTCATTTCGCGCATGATTGCAATAGCAACAACATCGCGCGGTGCAAGCTCTGCCATTTCGTGCTTTCCTTGCATGAATCTTTCACCAGCATCGTTCAGCAAGTACGCTCCTTCACCGCGCACTGCTTCACTAATTAATGGTTGTTGTCCTTCGGTGTTATCTCCCAACCACAACACTGTTGGATGAAATTGAATAAATTCGACGTCAGAAATCTTTGCACCTGCTCGAAGCGCAAGCGCGACACCATCACCAGTTGAAACAGATGGATTAGTAGTTTGTGAAAATACTTGTCCGAGCCCACCTGTTGCAAGTACAACTGCGCGACCAATTGCACGGCCGACACCATCTCTTGAACCAGCACCAATAACGTGCAGTGTTACGCCACATACTGCTCCATCAGAATTCTTTAACGCATCCAATACCAATGCGTGTTCTAGAACTTCAATCTGAGGATCGTTATGTACCGCCGCTAATAACGCACGTGAAACTTCTGCGCCAGTTGCATCTCCTCCTGCATGCAGAATTCGATTTCGGTGATGTCCACCTTCTCGTGTGAGTGCAATTTCGCCACTCTCTTCTAAATCAAAAGATGCACCTCGTTCGATTAATCGGCGGACCGCGTCCGGTCCTTCGCTAACCAAAACTTTTACTGCAGCAACATCACACAAACCAGCGCCAGCATCGAGTGTGTCTTTTTCATGTTGATCAGGTGAATCACCGGGACCGAGTGCTGCTGCAATGCCACCTTGTGCCCACTTTGTTGAACCTTCATCTACGCGTGCTTTTGTTACGAGCAAAACCGATAAACCAAATGTACGTACTTGAAGCGCAGTTGTTAAACCTGCAATTCCAGAACCAACAACGATTACATCAGCGCGTGAAGTCCACCCTGGGTTGGGAGCTAGTAACTTCATTGGGCGCCGCCGTTCATTGGCATATTGTCAATCAACCGGATGCCATTTACCCAACCGGCGATAATTGCACGCTTACTTTCATCGTTCTGTGATGCTTTTCCAAAGTTGGATTCGTTAATGATTTCGGCGTAATCCAGAGTGAAGGCTTCTTCACTGCGTAGAACTTCCATCACAACTGTGCGTGCCAAATCAATGTTTTTCTCCTGGGCAGCAGCAATTAATGCACGATAAATAACGAGAGCGGCGTCTCTGTCTGAAACTCTTATATTGCGAGATGAAAGAGCGAGACCATCTGAATCACGAACTGTCGGTGCACCGATAATTTGCACATTAGATTTCATAGATTTAATCAGGGTAAGTTGCTGAAAATCTTTTTCTCCGAAAATCGCCCACGTTGGTTTTACTAATTCAAACAATCTATTGACAACAGTCAGCACGCCATCGAAGTGACCTGGGCGCTTCACGCCTTCATAAATATCACCAAGTGGTCCGGCAGAAATTTTTTGAACTTCTCCTGGATAAATTTCATCGACGTGTGGCAACCAAAGATGCGTCGCGCCCGCTTGTGCTGCGAGCTCGATATCGAATTCTGGTGTGCGCGGATATTTTGCTAAATCATCTTTATTTTCAAATTGCAGTGGGTTAATGAAAATACTGACAACTACAGTGCCGCTGTATTCGCGGGCCTTTTTAATAAGTGATGCGTGTCCAGCGTGAAGTGCGCCCATTGTTGGAACAAAAGCGCAGGCGCCATCAGCTGCTAACTCTTTAGCTGTTACTGCGATCTTCATCTTGTGGCTCCAGTCCTTTCAGGTACCGGGCGATGATGGGTTAATTCTAAAGCGATGGTGGCAATTGCTCCAAAAGGTGATCGATTCTCCCGTGCGTAAGCAATATCGCTTCAGCATCAATCTCGTGCCATGGCTCCAAAACGAAGCGACGTTCATGTGCGCGCGGGTGCGGCAACGTTAACTCTTCACTTTTGGATAAAAGAGTCCCGTATTGAATTAAATCAAGATCAATTACTCGCGGTCCCCAACGCTCTTCACGAACGCGTCCCATGCTCTTTTCAATGCCATGTAACAACGCTAATAAATCAGCAGCAGGTAATTCACTTTCTAACGTAACTACAGCGTTGATGTAATTATCTTGCTCTGGACCACCAACAGGGGCAGTTTCATACATGGATGAAATGGCAGTGACATCAGTTGATTGCTTGAGTAATTCGATTGCTAATTCAATTGCTCTGCGTGGTTCTTCTAGGTTTGCACCGAGTGCAACAACAGCCCTCATCGCGTGCGATCAATCCTGACCGTTATATCTTTAACTGGTGCACTTACTGGCGCATTTGGTTTATGAACTGTAATTGCAACACTTTTAATTCTTGCATCTTCACTTAGAACTCGATCTGCGATACGACCAGCCAAACGTTCGATTAATTGAACGCGCTCACCGGTAATTTCTGAAACAACCGCATCAGTTATGGAACCGTAATCAACGGTATCTTTTAGGTCATCACTTGCACTGGCTTTATCTAAATTGACTCGAAGCTCGACATCTACAAAGAAATCTTGACCATTGACTGCCTCGTGTTCGAAAACGCCGTGATATCCAAAAGCTTTGATGCCAGTGATTGTGATCAAATCATTCACTTGGCACCTGCAACGACATCTACGTGTGGTTTCACACTATGAACTCTAACGCCCCAGATACCTTGTGGCACAAGAGACTTTGTTAGTTCAATTGTTGCGGCTTCGCGTTCGTCGGGATTATCTCCACCTAGAAAACGTTTACGAGATGCGCCAATTAATACCGGATAACCCATCGAAGTGAAATGCTTGAGGTTTCTTAATATCTCCCAATTATGTTCGGCATCTTTTGCGAAGCCCAAACCCGGATCAATAATGATTTTTGATTTATCTATTCCCGCATCAAGTGCTGCATCAATCTGTGAATTCAATTCAGAGATCACGTCAGTGACGACATCTTTATAAATTGCACGGGAATTCATCTCTTTAGATTGACCGCGCCAATGCATCAATATGTATTGCACTCCAAGTTTTTTTACGGTTGCGAACATCTCGGGATCTGAAAGCCCGCCACTAACATCATTAATAATTACAGCTCCGGCTTGAACCGCTTTTTCTGCAGTTTCTGCGCGCATAGTGTCGATGCTGATTTTTATACCGCTCTTTGCAAGCTCTGCAATAACCGGTAACACTCGTGCTTGTTCTTCTTCTGCACTGATGCGGTCGGCACCTGGTCTTGTTGATTCGCCACCGATATCGATGATGTCTGCACCTTCGGCAATCATTTCTAAGCCGTGCGCTACCCCAGCATCAAATGAGTTATGGAGACCACCATCGGCAAATGAATCAGGAGTGAGATTTAAAATTCCCATGACTAACATGGGATTTACCGATTTGTAATTAAGCTAATTGCTTCGGCGCGAGTTGCTGCATCACGCAAGATTCCGCGCACAGCACTGGTGACTGTTCGCGCTTCTGATTTTCTAACACCACGCATCGACATACACATATGTTCGCAATCAATAATTACGATGACTCCAGCTGCATCAAGGATTTCGACCATCGCATCCGCGATTTGAGATGTGAGGCGCTCCTGTACTTGTGGGCGACGTGCAAACAAATCAACAAGACGAGCGACTTTTGAAAGTCCAGTTATTTTTCCGCTTGGAATGTATCCAACGTGTGCAACACCGTGAAATGGAGTTAAGTGATGTTCGCAATGAGAGAAGACTTCTATGTCGCGAATGATTACGAGTTCTTCGTGACCAATATCAAAAGTAGTTGTTAGTACATCTTCTGGTGATTGCCACAAGCCTGCAAAGTTCTCTTTAAATGCACGTGCAACACGTGAAGGCGTATCTTTTAATCCTTCACGTTCCGGGTCTTCACCTATTGCGAGTAATAATTCTTTAACTGCGCGTTCAGCTCGTTCGTGATCGTATTCATGTAAAGCGCGACCATCGTGTGGACCCATTGATGCCGGGCTAATCCCACTCATTCTTCGTTTTTCTTAGAGCGAGTAGTGCGCTTCTTAACTTCTTCCGGTGTGCTTTCAATTCGAGCGGGAACATCTACAGGTGGAACGCGAGAAGGAATACGTAGTGCTGATCCTGTCCATGCTGGACGGTTTTCACGTTTCTTAATCTTCTTAAAGATCTTTGAAATTTCATCTTTATTAAGGGTTTCATTCTCAAGAAGCGCCAAAACCATTGCATCAAGAGTTGCGCGGTTTTCAACTAGTAATTCATATGCTTCTAGATGGGCGTTCTCAATTAGTTTGCGAATTTCAGCATCCACAATTGCGGCAACATTTTCTGAGTAATCACGTTGATGACCAAAGTCGCGACCCATAAATGGTTCAGATGAATCAGCGCCTAACTTGATAGCGCCAATTGCTTCGGTCATTCCATATTGCGTAACCATGGCACGAGCAAGAGCAGTGGCTTTTTCAATGTCATTTGAAGCACCAGTTGATGGATCGTGGAAGATGAGTTCTTCTGCTGCGCGACCACCGAGTGAATACGCCAACTGATCGAGTAATTGATTGCGAGTTGTTGAGTACTTGTCATCATCTGGCAGGACCATTGTGTAACCAAGTGCTCGGCCACGAGGCATAATCGTAATTTTGTGAACAGGATCTGTGTGTGGCAGAGCGTAAGCAACAAGTGCGTGACCGGCTTCGTGATAAGCAGTAACGCGACGTTCGTCATCAGACATGATGCGAGATTTACGTTGTGGTCCAGCCATAACGCGATCAATTGCTTCATCTAATTCTGTATGAGAAATAACTTTCTTCTCTTCGCGAGCAGTCAGAAGGGCTGCTTCGTTAAGAACATTTGCAAGATCGGCGCCCGTAAATCCTGGAGTGCGACGAGCATAAGAAATTAGTTCGACATCTTTCCCAAGTGGTTTGCCCTTTGCGTGCACTTTAAGAATTTCTTCGCGGCCCTTTAAGTCTGGGCGATCCACTGCAATTTGGCGATCAAAACGACCTGGACGCAATAGCGCTGGATCCAAAACATCAGGGCGGTTTGTCGCTGCAATAAGAATGACTGAGCCGTTAGCTTCGAAGCCATCCATCTCTACTAATAATTGATTAAGAGTTTGTTCGCGTTCATCATGTCCGCCACCCATGCCTGCTCCGCGCTGGCGACCTACTGCATCAATTTCATCTACGAAAACAATTGCTGGTGCATTCAGTTTTGCTTGTGTAAATAAATCGCGCACACGAGCAGCACCGACACCAACAAACATTTCTACGAAATCAGAACCTGAAATTGAATAGAAAGGAACACCGGCTTCTCCAGCAACGGCTCGAGCAAGAAGTGTTTTTCCTGTTCCTGGTGGCCCGTATAACAAAACGCCCTTTGGAATTTTTGCGCCAATTGCTGCGTACTTTGGAGGGTTAGCTAAAAAGTCTTTAATTTCGCGTAGTTCCGCGATTGCTTCATCTGCCCCTGCAACGTCTGCAAATGTAGTTTGCGGAACATCTGGATCTTGTAACTTTGCACGCGAGCGACCAAATGAAAATACTTTACCGCCGCCTTGGGCCTGACTCATCATGAAGAAGAAGAGCAGACCAATAAGCAAAATTGGTGCAAATGAAAATAGGAATGAAACTAAAAGAGATTGCTTAGGTACGTCTACAGTCCAGCCCTTTGATGGTGGATTTCCCGTAAGTGCATCAATGACCGTTGGTTCTTGGCGAACTACATATGATGCAACAACTTTGTTTGAACCATTAATTGTTTTACCAGATTTTAAATCAAGTCTTAGTTTTTGTTCTTTATCAACTAGAACCGCAGATTCGACATCAGATCTTGAAATGGCATCTAGTGCCTGTGATGTTTTAATCTGAGCGTATTGATTTCCTGCATTTGTAATTTGACCAAATACGGTGACAGCAACAATTGCCGCAATAATCCAAAAGAGCGGACCACGAAGAATTCTTTGTGAACGAGTCAATTGTTTTTTGGGTCCAGGTTTATCGACCTTCTTCTTTGGAATTTTTATACCTTTAATTGGATTTGGTTTCTTTGCTTGCACCATTGCGTGCTCTCCTAGGAGTACATGTGCTTAGCAAGCACACCGATAAAGGGAAGGTTGCGATACTTTTCATCAAAATCTAATCCGTAACCGATAACAAAATCAGATGGAATATCAAAGCCAATATATTTCACATTCACTTCTACTTTCGCAGCTTCTGGTTTGCGAAGGATTGTTAAAATTTCTACGTTGGCAGCGCCACGTGATTCAAGGTTTGCTTTCAACCAAGAAAGAGTCAAGCCAGTATCAACAATGTCTTCAATAATTAAAACATTGCGACCCGTGATGTCACGATCTAGATCTTTAAGAATTCGTACAACACCGCTTGATTTTGTGCCAGAACCATAAGAAGAAACTGCCATCCAATCCATTTCAACGTGACGTTGCAGTGCACGTGAAAGATCTGCTACTGCCATTACCGCGCCCTTTAAAACACCGAGTAATAGAAGATCTTTTCCTTCATAATCTTTATCAACTTGCGCAGCTAACTCTTTAATTCTTTTTTGCAAATCTTCTTCGCTCACAATGACGCGTTCAATATCTTTTGAAACGGCGCTGAGATCCAAGAGATGCTCCTTCTAATTACCTAGCCGGCGGTGATGGGCCTACCGTGAGAGCGAAAGTCTGCCCGAAATTCGGCTAACTCTCACACCGCCAGGGAGATCAGACGGGCCTTGCCCGCTCCAATCGGTGACGAAGGCCTCAATTGGGGTGATGTGATCGGCGCTGAGGGACCCCAAAGGTGCACCTGCGGCATAAATCGCCATCCTCAGCACTCGAGTGCGAATCGCCTTTGGTAATTTTTCAAGGCGCGAAACATCGAGAGATAAGGGTTCGTGGGATGAAAATTCTTGCTCCGCTAATTGATCGAGGGCATCAGCATCATCGCGTAACAACGCGGCAGTGCGCGCAAGTGCTGCAGAAATTCCGGGACCCAAGTTTTTTTCTAAAGTAGGAATTACATCGTGGCGAACTCGAACGCGTGTAAACGTTTTGTCCGCATTATGCGGGTCATCCCACGGATTAAGTTGTGCTTCGGCGCATGCGCCTAAAGTTTCTTCGCGAGTGATTGAAAGAAGTGGTCGCAAATACTTCCCATTACGCGCAGCCATTGCAGATAAAGAACGAGCACCCGAACCGCGAGCAAGCCCCAGTAAAACGCTTTCAGATTGATCATCGCGAGTATGGCCAAGAAAAATAAATGCGGCACCTGTTTTTTCTGCGCATGAATCTAACGCCTCATAACGTGCGCGTCGTGCAGAAGCTTCAAGTCCATCAGTAATATCAACGTTAACTTTAATGACGTGTGTCTTTTGAATTCCCATTTTTGATAACGCTGCAACAACTTTTTCTGCCTGCACCGAAGATTGTGATTGCAATTGGTGATCCACAGTGACACCTTCAATCCGCACTGCTAATTTCGGCGCTTCTAAAGAAAGAGCATAAGCAAGCGCAAGAGAATCTGCACCGCCTGAAACAGCTACTAAAATTAAATCACCAGCAGCGCAATCACTCAGTGCGCTACGAACTGCAGAGCGAATCGCAACGGTGTTGGCAGACATGTCCTAAGACTAGACCCGACCACCAAATGGCATAAGCCCCTTAACGCTATAAATATTGGAGTAGAGCAAGCCAGCGTTCTTTGAATTTGCTTCCCACATCATGCCGCCACCTGCATAAATTGTGATGTGGTGAATTGTTGAAATAGTTCCTTTATAAGAATAGAAAAGTAAATCGCCCGGTACTAATTCACTCAGGCTCACGTGCTTTGTATAACCTGCATACAACGCTGAGTTAAGGCGATCCCAGTTAGGCCAGTTAAGACCAGCTGATTTATATGCTGCATAAACTAACCCAGAACAATCAAAAGAGTTAGGTCCTTCGGATCCCCAAATGTATGGCTTGCGTGCTTGCACTTGTTTCTTTGCAAATGCCACTGCTGTTGCTCGTTGTGCCTCTGATGTGCGACTAGTTGAGCGACCTTTAAATCCAATATCTGGCCAAACCTTTGCTTGGTTTGGAGTAAATGTCGCCGTATTTGCGTTGCTCTCTTCGAGTAATGCAAGTGCGCGCTGTTGTTCTAGAGTTGTACGAACTTTTCGTGCACTTAATAACTCTTTCATTAAATCATCTTGAATCTTTTGAAGTCGAGCAACTTCTTTTTGTTGCTCATTCTGTGCATCATCGGCAACTTTTTTAGCAGCAGCAACTTTTTCCGTAGCTTTCTGTTGCACCGCTTTTGCGTTATCTGCTTGAATTTTTGCAGCCTTCGCAATTACTTCAGCGGCCTTATAGCGATTAAGCGCTGTTGTATTTTGTGCTCCTAAAGAATCTAGAGTTGTTAATTGATCGACTAAATCTTGTGGGCCGTTGGAGCTCAGTAATGGTTCAATGTCAGTAAGACTGCCACCCATGATGAACGCATTGACTGCAAGCTTTCCGATCGTGCGATGTGCTGCACTTACTTGTGCTGCAGTTTCCTGTGCATGCGCTGCTGCAGCATTTGCAGCCGATGTAGCAATTGCTAACTCTTTCTGAGCTCTTACATATAACGCGCGTGCTGCCGTAGCTTTGGCAGTTAGACCGCGAAGTGTTTGTGTTGCAGATGCTAGTTTTTTTGCAGCCGCATCAGCTGCAGCTTTTTTTGCAGCTTCGGCTTTTTTTGCTGCTTCGATTTGAGCGAGAGTTGGTTTAGGTTTTGCTGCATATGCAGGTGCTGTGGTGATTGTTAGCCCAAGAACCACAGCAAGAACTAATGCGCGGTTACGGCTCACTAAGGACAACCTCCATGGGGGAAGAGATGTACTAAGGATAAAGTCAGAGTCAGCTCAAAGCAGGTATTTAACTTTGTGAGTTTTCTGTGTCTTAGTTTGCGACATCACGACGAGAAAAAAGCACTGCCGCAATTATTGAAATTCCAATGACATAAGCCCCGCCGACCTGCATTGCGTGGGAGTAAGAAATTGTTTCACTTCCACCGATTGCAATGGTATTTAACTGTGACCCAGGCAACCACTTGAGTGCGCTCTCTTTTACTGCGCCTAAAAGATTTTCAATAATGAGCATCCAGAGAACACCTACAGAAATAGCGCTAATAGGTGATCGCAACAGAAGTCCTAGCGCCATTCCAAAAATTCCAAAACCAATAACAGCGATCATTACGTTGATGATTGTGTGAATAATTGCTGACCAGCCATCACTTGTAAACCATAAATCTGTTGGAACTTTGGCTCGTGGT
This sequence comes from Candidatus Nanopelagicaceae bacterium, assembly GCA_947461995.1. Taxonomy (GTDB): domain Bacteria; phylum Actinomycetota; class Actinomycetes; order Nanopelagicales; family Nanopelagicaceae; genus Planktophila. The sequence goes on along the minus strand of CANHNH010000013.1, from coordinate 9,557 downwards.
GCAAGTGCGACTGAAATACCAATACTTACTGCGGCGCTGAATAAAACCATAATCGTTGCAAAAATTGCGTTTGCAATTAATTTGCCACCCAGAATGCGTAAGCGACCAGACTGACGTACTAATAAATTGCGTAATGTGCCGTATGTGTATTCCTGTGCTGTTTGTGCAGCAAATACACAGAGAGCAATTAATCCGAGAAGTCCACCAACGGATGAAAATCCAGTAACGGATCCGGACGCGAGCGAGAGTACTTCGCGACCAATTTGTCGACCACGATCTCCGTTGCCATTTGGATCATCAATTAACAAAAACAGGAATGAAGTTACAAGAGCTGCAAAGAAGAGTGCGGCCCCGAGTGTGCCCAAAACCAGAGTAGGACGACGAAGTTTGCGTAGCTCGGCCAGTACGACGCGGAACATTATTTATCCCCCGTCATTTCAAAGAACGTTTCTTCAAGGTTTGGTAACTGTGGAGTTAATTGAGTCAGAGTTATTCCAGCATCAAATGCTGCACGGTTAAGAGTTGATGCCCAATCCGCATCGGCGTGCACATGCACTTCATTATTTCTGATCGTTGCACTGTGCCCCATTGATGTCGCAATCGAGAGAATTTTTTCTAAATCTGCGTGATTCTGACCCTTGGCGATAATGACATGTTGTTGGGCGAGTAATAATTCTTCTATCTTTCCAGCAAAGACAACTTCACCTTTGCGAAGCATTACCAAGTAATCGCTAATAATTTCGAGTTCTGATAACAAGTGAGATGAAACAAAGACTGTCGTGCCATTGTCTGCAAGAGATCGCAACAACGCTCGTACTTCTTGAATTCCTTCTGGATCAAGTCCATTTGTTGGTTCGTCTAACATAAGTAGTTTTGGATTTGGTAACAACGCTGCTGCAATTCCTAAACGTTGCTTCATTCCCAGTGAATAAGTCTTGTACTTAGACTTTGCGCGATCACCAAGTCCTACTTGATTCAACAAAGTTTGCACTCGATCGATTGGAAAACCGCCAAGAGTTGCTAAGACTTTTAAGTTTTCTGCACCAGTTAAAGGTGGATAAAAAGCTGGTCCTTCAATCATCGCGCCGACTTGAGAAAGATATTTTTCCGGTTCATCAATTGATGAATCAAGTACTTGCCCACTGCCACCCGTATGGGAAATCAACCCGAGCAACATTCGCATAGTTGTTGTTTTTCCCGAACCATTTGGCCCTACGAATCCGCAGACAGCACCGAGCGGAACGTCAAAGTTGATATGTGAAACAGCCATGCGATCGCCGTATTTCTTGCTCAGATCGCGTACTGATATCGCCAGAGATGACATGTCCCCACTATCTCACAGGCGATTACACTTCTTCTATGTCAAAGCGCCCATGGGGTTACCAACCCCGGTCCGAGCGTCCAGATCCCAATTGGACACTTGATCCACAAACACAAGCAGTACGAGCAGGTCTTGCTCGTTCTGGTTTTGGTGAAACATCAGAAGCGCTTTACCTCACAAGTGGTTTTACATATTCAAACGCAGAAGAAGCAGAAGAAGCTTTCATCGATGAAACAGATCACTTTGTTTATGGCCGCTTTGGTAATCCAACAGTTGCAATGTTTGAACAACGTCTTGCAGCCCTTGAAGGCGCAGAATTCTGCGTAGCAACTGGTTCTGGAATGTCGGCAATGTTCGCATCTGTTGCGTGCCTTGTTAAAGCCGGAGATCGCGTGGTTGCATCCGCGTCAATGTTTAGTTCGTGCCACGTTGTACTTACAGAGATTTTGCCAAAGTGGGGCGTAACCATTGAACTTGTTAAAGGCAATGATCCGAGCGCATGGGCAAAAGCGTTAAGTACCCCAACAAAAGCAGTCTTTATTGAAACGCCAAGTAATCCAATGTTGGACATCGTCGACATAAAGATGGTCAGCGATTTGGCACACAAGGTTGGTGCGACTGTCATTGTTGATAATGTCATGGCATCACCTGTTTATCAAAAGCCACTGCAACTCGGTGCAGATGTAGTTATGTACTCAGCCACAAAACATATTGATGGACAAGGTCGCGTTCTAGCTGGTGCAGTACTTGGTTCATTTGCATACATGCAAGAACATTTCTTACCATTTTTCCGACACACGGGCCCAACTATTAGTGCATTTAATGCGTGGATACTTCTTAAGTCACTTGAGACAATGCAAATGCGCGTTGAAAAGATGAATGCAAGTGCGCAAGCGATTGCAGAATTTCTTGAAACTCGCAAGGAAGTTAAATCTGTTCGCTACCCAGGACTTAAGTCCCACCCTGACTACGCCCTTACTCAAAAGCAATCAGGTGGTGCTGGCGGCACAAACATTTGCATCGAATTAAATGGCTCAAAGAAAGACGCCTTTGCATTCGTTAATCGCCTTGTTGTTATTGATATTTCAAATAATCATGGTGACAGCAAGACACTCATCACTCATCCAGCATCGACAACACACAAACGCTTAAGCCCTGATGTTCAAGCAGAAATGGGTATTACGTCATCAGTATTACGTTTGTCCGTCGGCTTAGAAGCAAGTAGCGACTTGATTAAAGATTTAACTCAAGCTTTTAACAGCTGAGCGACAACGAGCAATACCGATAACAAACTTAAATACGTAATAGACCACTGAAAAATCTTTCCAGCAACCTTTGTGTAATCCGGAGTCATCTCGCGCAGTTGAATCAACTGTCCAGCAAATACAAGTCCGAGTCCAATAGTAAGAATCAACGCCCATAACTGCAGATCAGCAAAACGAATCAAAGCAATGGATGAAACAATCATCGCAACGGTGTGTAGCCACATTTCACGATGTACGCGATTGCGTGTTGCAACAACTGGCAACATCGGAATGTTTGCCGCTGCATAATCATCTTTGTATTTAATTGCTAGTGCCCAAAAGTGTGGAGGAGTCCAGAAGAAGATAACCATGAAGAATGCAACGGCTGTCCATGAAAGTGAGTTAGTCACTGCTGCCCATCCAATAAATACCGGCATGCAACCTGCGGCCCCACCCCACACAATGTTTTGCGCAGTTCGGCGTTTTAATCCCATTGTGTAGACAACAACGTAAAAAACAATTGCTACAAGAGTTAAAAGAGTTGCAAGGGGAGTTGTAAAGACCCAGAAAATAACTAGCGATGCAATCGCAACAATCGTTGCAAAAACAGTTGCTTGAGGTTTAGATAAAACACCAGTTACCAATGGACGCTTAGAAGTACGAGCCATCAACTTATCGATATCGCTTTCGATGATCATGTTGTACGCATTTGCAGCCCCTGCTGCCAAAGTTCCGCCAATGATCGATGCGGCTGTCACAACTAATCCCGGAAGTTTGCCTTCAGCTAAAACAAGTGCTGGCACTGTTGTAACGAGTAATAACTCAACAACACGTAATTTCATTAAATCTAGATATCCGCGCCCCTGTTCAGCAGCGGTAAATGTGCTCACCTGCCTAGATTACTCAGGAAGTAAGTAGGCAACTCACAGACCGCTCACACTCTTAAGACTTATCTTTAACTCCTAGCGAAAGGCGCACTCAATGGATCCAAAGAACAAGCCTGAATGGTTCAAACTTGCTGAAAGTGATGCTGCTTTGCCTCCTCGAAATGTAAAACGTGGATTTAGAGCACTTGCTCTCGCTGTTCCGTTAATGGCAATTGGAATCGGTGTTGTAGTCGCTCAAACTAGCAATGAATCACCTGCAAGCGCTGAATCAACTTCTGTTGCAACTTCACAGGCGCCACAAGTCACCACTTCTCCTGTTGCGTCCCAAGTAGTTTCATCGCCAGCTAAATTAACTCAAGCCACGCAACCTTCTCAACCAGCGATTGCTGTGCCACCTGTTGGCGGCGGCGATGATGACGAATTCGAAGGCGAGCACAAACGTGGCGAACACTACGAAGGTGAAGAGCACCAAGAGTTTGGCGACGACGACTAGTCCTTCACCTCAATATTGAGAATTCCCGTGCTGCTTCCCACTGAAAGGCTTTCAATTTCATTATCTGAATTGTAAATGGGAGAAATTTCGCTTCCCCACACAAATTGAAGATTGTCCTCTTTTGTCAGATTGAGTACCGGTAAAACAGCGCTTCCATTCACATCAAATGTTATGTCACCAAATTTAAAGATTTTTCCCAAACTTGAAATCATCCATAAACTCTGAGTTTGCTCGGGTGTTCCCTGAATTTTCATTTGAATACTCGACCCAGATTTGAATTGTGTTTTTGCAAAATCATTAGAATCAAGCGCAATTTGATAAACATTAGAATCTTCAGGTAGTGACGTGGTGATACCAAAATCAATGAGACTTTGGATTATGTCTTCGGCAACTTGGATTGTGGCTTCTTCGGAAATCAAAATAGTTTCTACTTTGGCATCTGACATTAAATCTAGAATTTTACTTGTCACTTGATTAGTGGTTCCACCATCGATGTTTTCAGAATTGTTTTGCGTGATCTCTCCATCGAGTTTTCCGGAAAAGTTCGATAAATACACAGTTCCTGAATTGATGCCAACAACACCTGCCGCTAATCGAAATGCAGAAACTTCGCCATTGATTAAAACTTTAAATACAGTTCCTGTGTTTACTCCGACAGCTCCACCGGTGGCACCATTGCCATTAATCCTTGATCGTTCTGAAACAACTGCATTCACGATAGTTCCTGAATTTAAACCAGCAATTCCACCTACGTATCCGTCACCATTTATGTTAGAACTTGATCTTGAATTATAGATATTGCCAGCGTTTGTGCCAGCGATTCCACCCACCGGAAATGATGCATTAATTACGGCATTTACTGATGAGGTGTGAATTAGACTCAGTACATCGTTGACACCGGCAATGCCACCAGCATTATAAATCGCGAGTATCGTGGCTTTGACGGTGGAATTTCTAATCTCGCCCGCGCTTTGATTTTTACCGACCACTCCACCAACACTTGCCGTTCCTTCAATTTGTGCCGTTGTATTAACTGTTGAATTCCTAACTTTTCCTTCATTTAAACCAACAATTCCACCCATTTCATTTCCTAAGTATAAATAACTTTCGTGCAGGGGACTCAGTGGATCACCAAAAACTTTTCCGTTCATCACTGAATTCGTAATGACGCCAGTTGCTTCATTTTCACCAGCCACTCCACCGATTTTTTCTAAACCCATTACATCGCCATTTATGTCGGCTCCTGAAATAGTTCCCGAATTTTTACCTGTGATTCCTCCGATGTAGCGATAAGTGAAGTTAACGCCGTCATTTACTATGTCCGCATTTGCGCCATATGTTGCATCGATAATTGAACCTGAATTCTGACCAGCTATTCCGCCCAAAATTTCATAACCTTTAACATTTCCATCAAAAGTTGCATTGGTAATTGTTCCTGAATTAATGCCAGCGATACCACCCGTGTTCGACGAGCCGTGAATTGTCACATCCTGTGAAACAGTAACATTCGATATTTGCCCAGCGTTTGTCGCTGAGATTGCGCCCGTTCCTTGAGTGCCACCTTCTAAGGTTAAGTTTGAAACTGTAATATTAGAAATACTACTTGTTGCATCAACGCTACCGATTAGTCCGCCAGTTTTATTGCCACCACTAATAGTGCCCGTCAGATTTATGTCACTTATTTGTGAATTCGTTGAAGTACCCGCTAGCGCTCCAATTAATATGTCTCCAGAATTGATTTTTGCGTTTAGTGATAGGTCTTCGATTTTTGCATCAGTTAAAAGTATGAAAATTGGCTTGCTCAAACTTGCAGTCATAATGATTGAGTACCCTGCACCATTTATAGTGCCTTTAAATTCTGAAATTGGGACGAAGGTATTGTCAAGATTAATTGTGCTAGTTAGAACGTAATCCCCATCAATTGAAATAGCTTGAAGATCACTTTGACTTGAAATACCAGCAGCCCACGCAAATCCACTTGAAGAAAAAATGGCAAGAACAGTACAAAAACTGATAATTGTTATTCGACGGGAAGTGACTGATTTCACTTACGAATCATAAAATATGGTTCGAGTTAGTCAACCTCTGTTCAAAGAACAAGCGTAAGAGTTCTTGTAAAAATCTAGGAAAGAGGGGTGATTTCGCTTAATGCCCACAATTGCAATTGCTACCGCATTTGCAGACTGCTTTGTTGGGTGCCACATCCATTGCGGGTGTGCGCTTAAAAAATCCCATTGGCTTTAACGTAAAGCCCAGTCTTTCAACGGGCATTACTGGCCAATCTTCAATACGTGGAATGTGATTAAGTCCAAAGACGTACCACATAACAACATCCGTGTTCTCAATTAATCTGTTGGCCTGCGTCCATCGTGGTAATCCATCTCCGCCAGGATGTTGGAATGGATAATCTCCTGCTGGGTATCTCTCTTCTTCAGTGTTCTTTGTTACCCATAAGTGTTGATACATGAATCCTGCGCGCTTACCTAAAACAGATTCCGGAAGAGTTAATGGATATGAGTTCCCGCCAGTAATAAGTTTGTAGCCAACTGGTTTACCCATGTGGTTTTTCTTGTTTGGATTAACAATCTTCCAATATCGAGATTTCATTAAGTCGTATAAGCGCTGTGCACTCTTTTCATCTTTAAACACGGTTTCACTAGTTTCAAATGCTCCACCATACGGATTCTTAGGTCCCATTGGATGTGCAAAAGAATCAACTTCGATGACGCTGTTATTTGATCCATCAACATCTAAATCAAGTCGCGCACAGAAAACATGTTGGTGATACGGCGCATACAAACCAGGTTCGATCTCTGTTGCAGATGGATGATCTGCGTGCGGGTTATCTCCGAGAGTTAAAAGAATTCCAGTCAGCTTTGCTTCGAATTCAATTGATCCATCTTGATAGAAATACCAGTAGTACCCGTATTCATAATTGTTTACGGTAACAATTGATGAAAGAACAAAGCGGCGGCTGCGGCGCACTTCTGGATGTCCATCTATGTCAACGTGCTTCCAAAGAATTCCGAAGTCTTCTTCGTGCATACAAATTGCATTTTTAATCTCGCGTACTTTTCCATCACCTTCGGTGACTGCAGCATCTAAATAAGTAATCTCACCTAAACAATCGCAACCAAGTGTGAGTGAATTAGTGAAGTTACCGAGTCCATATTCGCCAGTATCAAAGGCGTTCTTGCGATAGGCACCTTGGCTTGGATCTCCGTATGGAATAACGAGTTCTGCGATAGATAGACGGTGAGCAATTTTGCGCTCTGTGCCATTGTCATTAAAGCGAACATCGTGAACAACTAAGCCTTCGCGCTGATCAAAACCAACACGAAAGTTCCAGCGTTCCCAATCAATACGCCAACCATTGACGTTAAATGAAGGGCCATCTGGTTGGTGAATTGAAAGCTCTTTTAAGTGAACAAGTGATTCTTGCTGTGATTCGCGGTAGGGACCTGGTGTTTGTGGAATCGGTGTTTGCTCATCATCTTCGATGCCAACAACTTCGAACTTATCGATATCAACAATTGCATGCAGACCATTAATTGGGTGGGCGTAAAAGTTTCCATCTTTATCGCGCTTATGCCACATAGGTGTCCAGATAACGCGACGTCCGTCATCGATGTAATCAGGAATCTTGGCACCAATTGGCCATGTCTCCATGTGCACATCATCAGGTGAATTTATTCCACGTTTTTTTAGTGCATCTATAACTCGTTGATCTTTTCGAGCAACAGCAATTGCACGATCAGATTCGATTGCAAGAACTGGTGCCTTAGCTCCAGGAATTTCTGTGTAACTCTTTACTTCACCACTAGTAGAAATAACACCTTCCGAAACCATTGCAGTTTCTTGATTCCAAATTGTTATGCGACCAAAGCGAGCGAATGCATCACCATTTTTATACTTACTTAAAAACTCTTTCGTTGGTTCATGTAACTGCAGCATCGCGACTAAGTGACGATGATCTAATTTCCATGCATCACGTGCCGCATTAACAAGTGACTCTTGCTCAGCTGCGGAGAGCGGGTCTAGCGGATGGGCGGACACACGAATCAACTCTCTAGATAGTAGGTACCGGTGTTGGTACGGGAATTAAATCAGGAAATATCGGCGCTGCAATTTTCCCAAGTATTCGATCTAACGTATCTCGAGCTCGCTCGGAGGCGCTATATCTGCGCGGAATCTTATCTGCGATTGCAACGAAAATGTATTGGCGGTCTTCTGAATCAACGTAACCCGCAAGGCTGATGGTGCCTGAAAGGGTGCCTGTCTTTGCATGGACAAGACCAACGGCTTGTGGCGCTGTTGTTAAGAATCGATTTTGCAAAGTTCCTGACACGCCACCAATAGGTAGTCCATCATAAATTGATGCGTACTTCGGTTCGTTTCTAATTTTCATCAATAAATCAGCGATTGCTTTAGCTGTAACTCGATTTTGTTTAGATAAACCACTGCCATCTGACACTTCGATTTTGTCCGGATCTATTCCAAAGTTTGTAAGCACCGTATGAAAAGTTACGGCTATGCCTTCATCGTTAAATGCTTCTCCTGATGTAAACGCAGCTAGTCGTGCTAATTTCTCGGCTAGTACGTTATCGCTCCAGGTCAGCGTCCATTTCACCATCGTGTCCAAAGTTGGCGAAACTGAAAGTACGAGCGGATCAGCAGATTGCATACCCGCTTCGTCAGGAGTAATTCTTTCTGCAGTTGTACGAATCCCGCGCTTTTTTAAGAATGCTTGAAAGTTAACTAAATCTTGTGGAAATAATCCTGTGTATAGAATCTTTAACCGTTTTGCTTTCTTGCCCGTTATTTCCTTGTAACGATTAATTGTATTAAAACCCAAACGCGGCAAAGACGTGCGCCCCATTTTTTCCGCTTGGCTCTGAATCAATGAAATCCACGGATCAAATTCACCATTGATAACAATTGTTCCCGGATCTGTACCTAAATAAATATTTGTATTAAATACTTTTTGAGCTTCAATATAACTCAGGACTGACGTTGCAGAGAGTAATTTAATTACAGATGCTGGCTTGCGGGCTTGTGTTGAGTTTCGCTCGAAAACAACTTCGCCAGTCTTTGTATCCACCAAGATCATTGAAGGATCAGCCAAGAACTTTGAATCTGAAAGAGTTTGAAAAACAACAGGAATCGCACTTGGTGCGAGTTTGTTGTACGCATGCGCCGGAGCAGCAGAAATCGCCAGCGCAAAGGCCAGCAATAAGCCCAGTGGGCGCAGACGTTTTATCAATTAAAAGTTACCAGGCCGTGGCTATAACAATATTTACAACTGTAAGACCGAGCAGAGTTGCCCACGTCTTAGTTGTAAATACCGACTTCTTATTTTGGCGATAACCAATTACCAAAATAATGAGAACAATTCCTAGTTTGACTGCAATCTTTGTGTTGTTGAAAAGTGGCCATTCAGTTGGATTATCTGCGTTCAATGGATGACGAAGGCCGACCATGATCAATCCTGCTACCAATGCTGTAGCTGCACTATGAAGTACTCCAGTATTGAATTTGCGTGGTTTTTTAGATCCTTGTGCAAGCAATAAAACTAATATTCCAAGGATTCCCAACATATGAAGGATGTATGC
>CANHNH010000012.1 GCA_947461995.1 Candidatus Nanopelagicaceae bacterium | reverse complement strand
TTGCTTCACTTAAATCAGGTGGAACAGTGCTTGGCACAACATGGCAGGTAAATATCAATCTTGCACAGAGTGAAGGGGTGAAGGTTGAAGGCATTAAACCTGTTGAAGGTTCAACAGGTTGGTCAGATACATGGATGATCAGCAGCAAGGCAAAGAATCCAAACTGCGGTTACCTATGGATGAACCACATTGCATCACCACAAGCTAACGCTGGTGTTGCAGAGTGGTTCGGTGAAGCACCATCAAATGCGAAGTCATGTGAATTAACAGCAGATAAGAATCACTGCGACACATTCCATGCTTCAGATGATGCTTACTGGGCAGATGTCTATTACTGGAATACACCAACTGAGGCATGCCTCGATGGTCGTACCGATGTTAAGTGCGTTCCGTACGTTGAATGGGTGAAAGCCTGGTCAAGCTTACGTAACTCATAAAAGTAAGCCGGGTGTGGGTTTTATAACTCACACCCGGCTATTTTTTTAAGGAGAAAAGTGTTCACTCACGTTGCAACATGGATGCATAAACATCCACGTGCGCGACTTGCTGCACTTTTATTCGCACCAACAGCGTGGTTAGTAATCGCTTATCTAGGTGCCCTTGCAGCACTGCTTGTAACCGCATTTTTTACAATCGATAGCTTCACGGGCAATGTTATTTATCAATTTACTCTTGGTAATTTCCAAGACATCCTCACAGATCCTGCTTACAAAAATGTAGTTCTGCGCACCCTTGGCATTGCGATTGGCGTGACTCTTATTTGCTCTGTGCTTGCAATTCCGATGGCGATTTATATGGCCAAAATTGCAAAGCCACGCAACAAAAAATTCCTTGTGGCACTCGTACTGACTCCGCTTTGGGCGTCATACCTTGTAAAGATTTATGCATGGCGCACGATGCTCGAGCCAGGCTCTGGTGTTGTTGATTGGTTGCTAGGACCAATTGGAATACATTCACCAGGCTTTGGTGGACCCGCAATAATTATTGGTCTTTCATATTTGTGGTTGCCTTACATGATCTTGCCGATTTACGCAGGCCTCGAACGCTTACCAAATAACTTATTAGATGCATCAAGTGATCTGGGTGCAAAGAATTTTCACACCTTTAGATCCGTAGTTTTACCATTAATTTTCCCAAGCATCATCGCAGGCTCAATGTTTACTTTCTCACTTTCACTTGGTGATTACATAACAGCCCAAATTATTGGTGGAAAGTTACAAATGCTTGGAAATGTTGTTTATCAAAACTTCAGTATCAACTTGCCATTTGCCGCAACCATTGCGGCAGTTCCTGTTCTAATCATGGCGTTTTACCTGTGGCTCGTTCGTCGTACCGGCGCATTGGCGGATCTCTAATGACGTTATCTCGCGGCGCACGGTACATATTGGCTTCCTTGATGGGAGTTGGCCTCGCTTTTATTTATATTCCACTGACAGTTGTTGTAATCAACTCATTTAATAGCAGTCGCACATTTAGTTGGCCACCAACTGAGTTCACAACGAAATGGTGGGCCAAGGCGCTAGAAAACACTGGCGTGCGCGAAGCTATTCGCTGGAGCATTCTGGCTGGCGTATCTGCAACTGTGATTGCACTTTTGCTAGGTACCGCGCTGGCATTTGCAGTGAGCAGATATCAATTCTTTGGGCGAGACACAATTTCTTTACTTGTCGTACTTCCTATTTCATTACCGGGAGTTGTTACGGGTATTGCACTTAATAATGCGTTTACAAAAGGTGCTGGGATGAGCACAGGTTTATTAACCGTTGTAATTGGTCACGCCACGTTTTGTATCGTAATTGTTTACAACAATGCTTTCGCACGTCTTAAGAGGATGGGTTCGTCCTTGCAGGAAGCTTCGATGGATCTAGGAGCCAATGGAATAACAACATTTAGATTAATTACATTACCAAATCTTGCGTCCGCACTTTTCGCAGGGGGTCTTCTTGCATTTGGTCTGTCATTTGATGAAATTGTTGTGACTACATTTACAGCTGGTCCAGGTATTCAAACTCTGCCTATTTGGATTTACAACAATCTCTTTAGACCGAACCAGGCACCGATTGTGAACGTAGTAGCTGCAATACTCGTGGTTTTCTCAATCCTGCCTATTTATTTATCGCAACGCCTCAGCCAAGACAATGCTACGGGTGGCCGTCTTTAACTTATGTTTTTAACGGCGTTTGCGCCGAATAATTAAGAAGGAAATTAACGCAAGAATCGCTAGTCCTATCCACTGCCAGAACGAAATTGGAAATGGTTTATGTGATGGCAAATCAGGAGTACTTCCATTTGCACCTGCTGCAATTGCTACGGTTGTAAATATTCCTGCGTGATCGGATTCAAGGCATACTCCTGTTTCGGGAGCAATAACGTGCATCTCTTCTGCTAGAAATTGAGTGTTATTAATCTGCTCTTCGTTACTGCACACCCAAGTATTTTGGCTAGACGGCCAGATGTTTCCGATAATCTTTGAATTTAAAGGTTGAACGCCATTTTTAAAGAAGATGTAATCGAGTCGGTCACTAAATCCTTGATTATTTCCCATTGCTTTTGCGGCTTTAAATCGATCTAAATCAGGACCAGCTAACAGGGCACTCTGACCCCATGTGAAATTCGTAGCGTTAAGTGGGTCGGGTCCAACTTCTTGGTATCCACTCTTTCGCATGATCCAATATGCATTACAAGCATCGAGCGAACTTTTAACAGTTGGATTATCTACTTGCACTGGACAGGTTTCACTCGCTTCGGGTTGCCCTCCAGGATTACTTGCTGAATCTTTACGAGGATCGCGTGGATCTGCGTTGAAATCACCAATGACAATTGTTGGAATCGTTGTATTGGATAAATCTGTTACTAGTTGTTTAGCTTGTTTGGCAGCGTTAGGAACTTTATTTGCATCCCAAACAGATTCAAGATGCGTACTAACTATGCGCACAGTGCTCGAGCCAACCTTCAAATCCATCCATGTGTATCCACGATAAATTGTCATGATCGTTGGAACAACGCTGTATGACGCTTCATATTCGGTATTTCCAACTTTAGAAATGTTTGGCGCTAATTCTTTTCTAATTATTAACGCATCGCCAATTTCGAATCCACACGCTGCAGTATCTTGACCAAATAATGGCTGAAAAGTTTTTGGGTCATTCACAATAGTTAAGAAAGGTATTGCAGCTATTGAAAATCCAATGTTCTTAGCAGTCGTGCCATCTTTTTCAGCTAATACGTATTCCGAGCCTAAATTCTTTGTTGCAGCAAGTAATTGATCTGTGAAGTTAAGAACTTCGGTTTTCCCACTCCAGGCATTCTTTTTACAAAACCATGTTGTTGCTTCTTGAATTCCCACAACGTCTGCCTTATTTGTGATGATTTCTTTGGCCAGCAGCGGTGCACGCTTTGAAAAATCGGTTGCTGCTACTTGATCCCACATAAATTGGGCCGCGGCTTTAAAGTCTGGAATAAGTTTCATTGCAACACCAACATCAGAGCCAACGTAAATATTTCGAGAAATTACTTTCAGATTTGCATCAGCTGCGTCTGCGCTCGGGGTACTACTGAAGAGCAATAGTGTTGAGAGCAGTATGGTTACTTTACGCATGGGTTAATCGTACTTTTATTACTTGATTAGCGCGGTTGCTTCTTTGGCGACACCTTCTGGGTTTAGTCCAAAATGATCAAATATAAATTCAGCACTTCCCGTTGGAGCAAAGACGGCCGGGATTCCCATTATTTTCATTTTCGTTGGTGAGTTTTGGGAAAGCAGTTCAGCTACTGCGCTACCGAGTCCACCGAAAGTAGTTCCCTCTTCAACAGTGACTACAGCCTTTGTTTTCGATAGAGCTGAAAGTAGAGTTTTTTCATCCAAAGGTTTCAGTGTGCTCACGTGTATTACCTGCGCACTTGTTCCTGATTTTTCCAGAAGAGCTGCCGCGTCCAGGGCCACATGAACCATGCCGCCAATTGCAACGATAGAAACATCATTACCTTCACGAAGCACATGAGCTTTTGTTGGATCAAATGCTCGCTCTGTGCCAGGTATTGCTGGAATTTTGTGGCGAGGAACGCGCATAAAAATTGGTTCGCTAGATAGCGCTGCCCATTGCACAACACTGCTGGTTTCATTGGGATCACTCGGTATTGCAATTGTTAAATTCGCAATTGCGCGCATCCATGACATGTCTTCAATTGAATGATGTGTTGGACCCAGCTCGCCGTAGGAAACACCAGGGCTCATTCCGCAGAGCACTACTGATGATCGGCTGTAGGCGATATCGGCTTTGATTTGTTCCATAGCTCGGCCAGTTAAAAAAGGAGATGCGGCACAAACAAATGGCTTTAATCCTGCATTTGCAAGTCCTGCTGCAACACCCACCATATTTTGCTCAGCGATTCCCACGTTGATCATCTGTTCTGGAAATAGTTTCGCAAACTCTTTGAGATTTGATGAGCCGATAGAGTCATTACAAACAGCCACAATTCTCTTGTCTTTGCTGGCTAGTTCAATCAAAGTTTCTGCAAAAGAAACACGACAATCAAATAGTTCTTTGGTCATGAGGTTATCTCAGCAATTGCTGCATTGACTTGTTCCGGTGAAGGCACTTTGTGATGCCACTCGGCTTTGTTTTCCATAAACGAGACGCCTTTTCCTTTAATAGTTTTAGCGATGAGCGCTCGTGGTTTATCACTTCGCGGTTTGTTGATTGCTTCGAGAAGACTTGTTGGGCTGTGGCCATCAACATGTATTACTTCCCAACCAAAGCTTGCCCATTTCTCATCGAGAGGTTCGAGCTGATTTGTGTTCTCAGTCGAGTCACCCTGTTGCAAACCATTTCTATCAACTATGACGGTGAGGTTATTTAATTTGTAATGTGAAGCTGACATAGCCGCTTCCCAATTGCTGCCCTCCTGTAACTCTCCATCGCCAACGATGACAAATACTTGACGAGAATTTTTCTGTAATTTGGCAGCGATTGCGCCGCCAACGCCAACTGGCAGCCCATGTCCAAGTGGGCCTGTACTTGTTTCCACACCAGGGACTTTGCCGCGACTTGGGTGTCCATTAAGAAATGACAGTGGTTTCATGAATGTATTGAGTTCGGCTTGAGGAAAATATCCTGCACGTGCCAGAGTTACATAAATAGCTGCTGCGCAATGACCTTTAGATAAAATCAGCCAATCTCGATCTTCTTTTTCAGGATTCTTTGGATCGATGTTTAATACTGAAAAATAAAGTGTTGTCAGAATATCAATCACTGAAAAATCGCCGCCCACATGACCCAAGCCAGCACTTGCAATGATGCGCAGAATTTCCAGACGCGACTGATCGGATAGTTCGAGCAAAGTGGTGTGGCGAAGGGCCTCATCGGTCTGGACAGAGCCACTTAACAGGCTGCGCTGAGCAAGCCACCATTGGACTTGCTGCGTATCGGCTGCGAGCATGAATACCTATTCACTAGTGAATTTATTTTCAAGATAAGTATGCCTTTTCCCTTGTGGAAGTCAACCCATGAATATAAATTCATCACATGAGCACCGTTGAGCATGAGAATGCCAGGTTGATGACAAAGGTTGCTCGTTTGTACCACGAGCAAGGTTTAAGCCAACCAAACATTTCTTCTCGCTTACATATTTCACAATCACGGGTTTCGCGATTGTTATCCAAGGCAACTGAAGTTGGAATTGTTCGTACAACTGTTGTAAATACAGCTGGAGTGTATTCAGAACTAGAAGATTTACTTGAAAAGAAATATGCGGTTTCAGAAATAGTAATCGTTGATACTGCAGAAGGAGAAGAACAATTACTTAAGGGGCTTGGATCGGCTGCGGCGCATTATCTCGAGTCAACACTTACTGGTGGAGATAGAATTGGCATCTCTTCATGGAGTGCCTCGCTGCTTTCAACTGTAGAAGCGATGCGCCCGAAGGTCTCAAAGGTTGCAGATGAAGTTGTTCAGGTTATTGGTGGCGTAGGAGAATCAAACGCACAAGCATTCGCCGTCCGATTAGTTGGTCGGCTATCAGAAGTCACAGGTGCACGCGTTTCTTATCTACCAGCCCCTGGTTTGGTTAACACACCTGAAGCTGCACGCGCTCTCTTTGCTAATCAGAATATTGCCGATGTTTTAAAATCTGTTAACGATTTAACTCTGCTACTAGTTGGAATTGGGAGTATTGAACCTTCAAAGTTATTAAAAGAGAGCGGCAACTCTCTTTCAGAAAAAGAACGTAAGGAATTAGCAAAACTTGGCGCTGTGGGCGATGTGTGTATGCGCTACTTTGATGAAAATGGCAAGGGATTAAAAACTAATTTAGATAAAAGAATCATCGGAATTCAAGCAGATCAGTTGAAGAAAATTCCTCGCCGAGTTGCTGTGGCAGGTGGAACTCGTAAACTTAAAGCAATAAAGGCTGCCCTTGAAGGCGGCTGGGTAAATGTTTTGATTACTGATTACAAGAGTGCAAGGAAGTTGGCCGAATGAACAAGGAAAGTTTAGTCCTTGCAGTAGACCAGGGAACAAGTGCGACTAAAGCGCTCTTGTTCAACTCTTCTGGAGAAATCATTGGTCGAGGCGAATCAGCAATTTCTTTGCAATTTCCTGGTCCTCAACGCGTTGAGCAAGATCCTTATGCAATCGAAGCAAGCGTACTCACCGCCACTAAAGATGCGATTGGCACTCATTCTCGCGAACATATTGTTGCCGTCGGTATCAGCAACCAACGTGAATCAATTGTTGCGTGGGATCGAAAAAGTAATAAAGCTCAGTCGCAAGTGATTAGTTGGCAAGATTCTGCGTCGAGTGCAATTTGTGATGAGATTCGAGACAGAGGTTTTGCAGAAGAAGTCCAACGTATAAGTGGATTACCCCTTGATCCAATGTTTTCCGCACCGAAGATTTCTCAATTGCTGAAAACATTAAATCCAAAAGATGTGTGCATTGGAACAATTGATTCATGGCTTACTCGTACTCCTCTTGCTTCTACAATTGAAATAGGCAACGCATCTCGCACTCAATTAGTAGATTTAAAGACCGGTGATTGGTCACCTCGATTATTGGAAATATTTAATATTCCACGCGAAGTGTTGCCAGAGATCAAAGCCTCTAATCACCACACATCAATTGATGGTTTACCTGTCTTTTCAATTATGGGCGACTCTCACTCGGCATTTTTTGGTCAGGGAATAAGTTCTGTTGGTATTGCTAAGGCAACATATGGAACAGGATCTTCGGTCATGGCGCTCATTCCAGAATCGGGGGTAAAGAATCCAGGACTCTGTACAACAATTGCTTGGTCCATTGATGATCAAATTTCTTACGCACTAGAAGGAAATATCCGATCTGCCGGAGCCACGTTAGTTTGGCTAAGCGATTTATTAGGTTTAGAAGTTAATGAGATAGCAGCACTTGCAGAAAAAGCAGCTAGTGGTGGCGTTGTCTTTGTTCCAGCCTTTAATGGTCTTGGTGCACCGTGGTGGGATGCGAATGCAACCGGGATTATTGCCGGACTTTCTCGCGCCAGTGATAAATCCACCTTGGCCAAAGCCGCAATAGATTCAATAGCTTTTCAAGTCAGCGATGTAATTTCGGCCATGAGTGAAGTTGGTCCACGCATTACTCAGTTAGAGGTTGATGGTGGTGCAAGTAATAATGATTATTTAATGCAGTTACAAAGTAATTTATTGCAAATTCCCGTTAATCGTAAATCTTCTTCAGATTTTTCATCTATCGGTGTAGCGCAAATGGCGGGTCACGAAGCAGGATTATGGGATGCGAACAGGCTCGGTGATGCAGCAGATCGAATGTTTACCCCACAAAAGATAAGTAAGGAACAAGAAGAAAATACTCGGCAATGGCACAAAGGTCTTGCCCTGGCACGCAACCACAACGCACACGAAGGAGCACTGCAATGAAAGATAGAAAATACACAGGCGGTATGTGGGTCTATGGCCAGATCATCGACCGTTATGCGACAGATGGGTACAACTCACCAAAACCAACTCTGGACATTATTAAGGAAGCTAAAGAGAGCGGTCTTAGCGGTTTAGATTTAAATTATCCATGGCCAGAAAAAGATCTCACACCTAAAGAGGTAAAGAGCGCTCTCGACGCATCAGGATTAAACGCAGTGTGCGTAACACCTGTTATTTATGGACAGAAGTATCGCAGCGGTTCTTTTAGCAACGCAGATGCCAAGCTCCGCAATGATGCAATTGCGCTTTCAGAAGAGTCAGTTGATGTTGCTAATCAACTAGGCGCGGATTATGTGAAGTGGTGGCCAGGACAAGATGGTTACGACTACCCATTCCAAGTTGATTACAAGCAGTTGCGCGAACATGCATTGGGTGGAATTCGCACTGTAGCCAAGAACAATCCAAAGACTCAATTTGCTATTGAATATAAGTTAAAAGAGCCACGTAACCGCCTGTTATGGAGCACAGCTAATGCATCGCTTATCAATATCGCTGAAGTTGGCGTTGATAACTTGGGGTTGGTAATCGACTTTGGTCACTCACTCTTTGCTAAAGAAAATCCTGCAGAAGCTCTCTCGCTTATCCATAACCAAGGAAAGCTTGTTGATATCGAACTCGATGACAATTATCGCGAGTGGGATGATGACCTAACTGCAGGTGCAATTCATCTAGTTGAAACTCTAGAATTTTTGTACACCGTAGAAAAGATTGGCTGGAAGGCGCCTATTAAATTAGATCTCTTTCCTTACCGTGAAAATGCCATGTCTGCAGTTAAGGAGAGTATTAAAACTCTTCAAAAACTTGAGGCATGTCTTAATCGAATAGATATGTCAGCATTGGCAAAAGCACAAAATGCACACGATGCAATGGCAATTCAATCAATTGTTCGCGACGTACTTATCGCTTAATTAAACACTCCACGACGAGTGCAGTGGTCGGCCTTCGGCATAACCTGCTGACGATTGAATGCCGACTACTGCTTTGTCAGCAAACTCATCAAGATTTTTTGCTCCTGCATAGGTGCACGATGAACGAAGTCCGGCAATGATTTCATCTAACAAATCTTCAACACCTGGGCGTTGTGGATTTAAGTACATACGAGATGTTGAAATACCTTCTTCGAATAGCGCTTTACGTGCGCGATCAAATGCATCTTCTTGAGTTGTGCGTGCTGCCACCGCACGTGCAGATGCCATTCCGAAGGACTCTTTAAACAAGCGACCTGTTGAATCTGTCTGAACATCCCCTGGGGATTCGTGTGTTCCTGCAAACCACGAACCGATCATGACGTTGGATGCACCCGCTGCAAGTGCCAGTGCCACATCGCGTGGATGGCGAACACCGCCATCTGCCCACACAAACTTTCCCTTTTTCTTTGCTGCTGCAGCACATTCGAGCACTGCTGAAAATTGTGGACGGCCAACACCGGTTTGCATACGGGTTGTACACATCGCGCCTGGACCAACTCCCACTTTAACGATGTCTGCACCTGCATCAATTAAATCTTCTGTGCCTGCTGCAGTTACAACGTTTCCTGCAACTAATGGAACATTTGGTTTAAGAGCTTTGATTGCTTTAAGTGCTTCAAACATCTTCTTTTGGTGGCCGTGCGCTGTATCAATAACAAGTACATCTGCACCTGAATCAAGAAGTGCGCGAGCTTTTCCAGCAACATCACCGTTGATTCCAATTGCTGCAGCAATGCGCAAATGATTCTGTGCGTCAACTGCTGGTGCGTACAAAGTGCTGCGAAGGGCACCAACTCGAGTAAGTATTCCTGATAATTCGCCTTTGCCATTTACAACTGGTGCGAGTTTGCGACGGTTCTCGTGCAAGAAATCAAATGCTTGGCGAGCATCTGCATCATCTTTAAGCGTCACTAAATCTTTGCTCATCACGGTATTCAGCTGTGTAAAGCGATCAACTCCTGCGCAATCTTCTTCAGTAACAATTCCAACTGGTTTGTTATTTTCAACAATTACAACTGCGCCATGTGCGCGCTTCGATAACAAACTGACTGCGTCTGCAACTGTTTGTTGCGGCGATAAAGTCAGTGGTGTATCAAAGAATGTGTGACGCGATTTAACCCATTTGATAACGCTGTCTACAACATCTAGTGGAATATCTTGTGGAATTACTACGAGTCCACCACGTCGCGCAATTGTCTCTGACATGCGTCGACCAGATACTGCGGTCATATTTGCTACAACAATTGGAATAGTTGTCCCAGAACCATCCTGTGAAGTTAGATCAACTTCCATACGTGAAGAAAGTTCGGATTTGCTCGGCACCATGAATACATCGTCATAGGTGAGGTCGTGGCTTGGGTTATTTATGAATCGCACGTAGGCAAACACTAATACCTATATTTCAAAGCGTAAAGAGTGACTCGGTTAACCGTTGGGTGCCATTTTTATCTGTGGTTTCCGCGTAGTATCTGGGGTATGACAACGGAGTCAACTCTTGATACTGCGCGTTCCCAATTACGACGTGCTGTAGAACTTCTTCAGCTATCTGAAAACGACTGGCAAACGCTCTCGACACCGCGGCGAATTTTAGAAGTCGCAGTCCCGCTTCGCCGAGATAACGGCAACGTGGAAATGTATAAAGGTTTCCGCGTTCAATACTCAACAACTCGAGGCCCATCAAAGGGCGGAGTTCGTTTTCACCCAGACATTAATATGGATGAAACCGTGGCCCTTGCAATGCTTATGACGTGGAAGTGCGCACTTACTAATTTGCCGTACGGTGGTGCAAAAGGTGGAATCGCAGTTGATGCACACACCTTGTCGCTAACTGAAAACGAACGACTAACTCGTCGCTACACATCTGAAATCTTGCCTATCATCGGACCAGAACGTGATATTCCTGCACCAGATGTCGGAACAGATGAACGCAATATGGCGTGGATGATGGATACATATTCAGTGAATGCAGGATTTTCTGTTCCAGGTGTTGTTACAGGAAAGCCAATTGTTCTTGGCGGATCTCTTGGACGCACATCCGCAACTGGTGACGGTGTTGCGATCTCAACAATTGAAGCACTGCGCGTTAAGGGAATTGATCCAAAGGGTGCAACAGTTGCAATTCAAGGTTTTGGAAAAGTTGGTTACTGGACCGCGATTGCACTTGAAAACTTCGGATTAAAAATTGTTGCTGTGAGTGATGTGCATGGCGGCTCAAAGGGATTTAAAAACGTCACTGAGATCTGGGATCACTACCAAACACATGGCAATCTAAATGTTCCTGGAAGCGACAAACTAACCCAAGATGAATTGCTCCACCTCGATGTTGATGTGCTCATTCCTGCGGCTCTTTCAGATGCAATCACTGAAAAAACGGCACCCGGAATAAAAGCCAAAATCATTGTCGAAGGCGCAAATGCACCAACTACACCTGGTGGCGATGCGGTAATTAACGATAAAGGCATTCTTGTTGTGCCCGATATTTTGGCTAACTCAGGCGGTGTAATCGTTTCCTACTTTGAGTGGGTGCAAGATAAGCAGAATTACTTCTGGACCTCGGCTGAAGTTAAATCCAACCTCAACGACATCATGATGCGTTCATTTAAAGAAGTAGAAGAAATGGCTAAATCTAAGAAAGTTTCTTGGCGCGAGGCTGCACACATGATTGGTGTTGCGCGCGTTGCAGAAGCCCACAGACTACGCGGGCTGTATCCATAAAGATTTAAAGAACTTCTAATAACTTCTTTCGCATCACCGCAGCGTCAACATCTGCGCCTGTCCAATACTTAATTGCAAGGACTCCTTGATTTACAACCATCCCTAAGCCGTCAATTGTTCTGCATCCGATTTGTGCAGCCCTTTTTAGCAAGTCAGTCAGCGGTGGATTGATAATTACATCTGCGACAACCATCGATTCATTTAGAGAATCAAAATAAATATCCAGATTGCTATCACCATTTCCGTGCATACCAACTGTTGTTGCGTTAACCAAAATCTCGGTTTCAACTGGTACGGCAAAGTTTGAATCCCACGGATAGAAATTAGATTTACAAATACCGCTGACCAATGCACTTAGTTCTTCGCCACGAACAACATTGCGATTCACTATATTCACAGATATTGCCCCAGCTAAGGCCACTTCAACGGCTATTGCTCGCGCGGCTCCACCTGCGCCCAATACCGTAACAACTTTGCCCGCAGGATCGATTACTTCTCGTAGTGACTCCAAAAAACCTTTGCCATCTGTATTTTCACCGATTAGTTTGCCATCACGTAACACCACACAATTAACTGCGCCCATGACTTTTGCTGATTCACCGAGACCATCTAAATACTTAATAACTTCAACTTTATGCGGCGCAGATAAATGAAAACCAACCCAATTCATTGCACGTGCACCTGCAACTGCATCTTTTAAATCTTTGGGTAGAACTTCTGTATTGATGTATCTGAAATTTAGTTTGTGATGGGCATAGGCGGCTTCAACAATTGCAACAGTCGGATTGCCATCTGCGGGTGTTGAAAAGCAACCCGTAAGTTGGCTCAAAAAGTTCACGGCTGATTGTATAAGCGCCCAAACTTTTGCATTGTTATGATTATCCCCCGCCCTCGTGGCTCAGTGGTAGAGCAGCTCATTCGTAACGAGCAGATCGTCGGTTCAATCCCGACCGAGGGCTCCATTGCCCCTTACTCTGTAACTCTTAGATAATTTAACAATAAGGAGTTCAAGTGGCAATCGTTAGCGTCAATATCGAACTAATTGCAGAAATACCTTTAACAATTAATGAATCTTCCCGTCAAGATGGTCAGTCATACATAGATTTAATTACTGAAGCAGCAACGACTTTTATGGAGAACAACGATTTAAACCAGCTTGATTTTCAAGTGAAGGTTGTAGGCGACGTAATCGCTGCTGAATAACTCACAGACTCCTCAAAGATTTTTGGAGTACGTTCAACCCATGCGCAAAATACTAATTGGCTTGTTAATCCTGATCAGTTCTTCACCCATAAGCGCTTTCGCAATGGGATCTGGTGATCCTTATTTGGACGCCCAAACAGGACTCACCTACTCTTTATATAAACCTGTGAACACATTAAATTTGCCACAAACTAAATTTCAATTACTTCCTTGTGGCGGTGGTGGAGAAGAGTGGGTCTATACCCGCTTTAGTAAAGCTAAAAAGAAAATTGAAGTTATGCAAACAATGAAAAACACTCGTTGTTCAGACCCTGGTTTATCTGTAAAACTTCCATCGGTAAAAATTAATGGAGTTACGGCTACGTCCTTTGTTTATTGTGATCCAACCAATTCTGCATCTGCCAAAAAGTGCAGTAGCAAGGATGTCTCTCGTCTCGGTGGTTACCTGCTATTTAAGTTGCCCGGCTATTACGGAATGAAGGCAACCAGTATTCAAGTACAAGCAACAGGTGGCATCACTTACTCACAACTGCTATCAGTTGCACGTGCCCTAACTCCAGCATCCACGAAACCATCAAACTAGAAGTTATTCTTTGGCAATGACTATCACAATTAGACCAATTGCCGCCGGTGATAAAGAGCGTTGGCTAGATTTGTTCAAGCAGTACATAGTCTTTTATAAATCGACTTTGAGTGATGAACAATTCGAATTGAATTGGCAGCGCATCCACTCAGAATTTAACATAAACGGACTAGTTGCAGAAATTGATGGAAATGTTGTTGGTTTCGCCCATTACATATTCAGGCCATCCACGTGGGATAAGAATGATTTCTGTTACTTAGAAGATTTATTTGTTGATCCCTCTATCCGAAGCAAAGGTGTGGGACGTGCTTTAATTAAAGAATTAGAAGGTATTGCATTGGCTAGAGGAGCTAAGAGGCTCTATTGGACCACTGCTCCAGATAATGAAACCGCTCGCAGACTCTATGACAAAGTCGCTATTACCGATCGAGTGCAATACAAAATCATTTTTTAGTTATTTTGTACTTAGCTCGTATCCCCACACATCGTAAGCATCTAAATCAGGTGCCTTAAATCCTTTGTATTCCAAAGCAGTTACTGCTTGACACCTATGTTCGATTGAATGATGAACTGCTTGCGACAAGATTGTTGCTGCTTGCCAATGTGTAATCACACCGTTTCTATTTACTTCAACCACTCTGTCAGATTGCTTTGCTAATTCAAGTAACTCTGCATCGTATTGTTTTAGTTTTTTTGCTAAATCTTTAATCTCAGTCATGGAAGTTGGGATTGCTATTTCTGTCATTTCTCGCCCATTAAGTCGATACACATATGAATCTGCAGCCTTAACGATGTGAGACAGGATCTCAGCAACATGCCACTCTGGATTGGTTATGTACGAACCCAGTGCTTCATCGGATAATTCAGATACCTGAGAAAAGATCTGCCGATTTGCCCAACTCATGTGGCCCAACATGGTTTCAAGAGAAATTGTCATGCGATGAGTTTATGTGACTGAAGTGCGCCCGAAGGGATTCGAACCCCTAACCTTCTGATCCGTAGTCAGATGCTCTATCTGGAGGTCCTAGTTTTGTTCCAAGGTAATAGAAGAAGTTCGGTAAAATAAAGCGTTGTGACTATTTTTTGCATTTTTGAAATATCTTTGAACACTTAATTACCTCTATAACTTTGTTACTTTTAAAATCACTCCTAGCCTCATTTCAACGAGTAGGTTTAATACTTTTTTGATCAAATTGATTTTGCATAATTTTTTTAAAATGAACTGCAATGGACTGGGAAGAACGTGAATAGCCAATAAATAGCTGATATTTTCAACTTTGCAGCCAGATTTATTGAAATATCCCTTCCATAATCCAACGGCATTATAAAAAGTTTCATTTTCCAGAACTTCGATACTACGGTTAACCCAATCTTTGCGGTTTACAGTCGTTTGGGAACCTCTCTTTTTATCTGACCTCCAATATCCAAGCCCCACTAGGAAACAACTATTGAGATAGATTCTTTTAATACTTGTTTTGTTTTTTAGAAGATGGACTAGTGGTACTCCAATGTGTCCTTCAATCAATGTTTTTTTGGTTGGAAATATGTTAATTCCTATCCCATTTATTGAAAGTATGCGTGACATTTCTTTTGCGACTTCTGCAACTTGATTTGGATGTATATGCTCTAAGACCATATTCGATACAATTGTTTTAAACTCTGAATCTTGGAAAGGAGTTTTGTTGTTTTGAATTGGATACACCTCTTTTCTATCTTCATTCCAAGGCTCCCAGATTCCTTGATAAGAATCTGCACCAAAAATCATTACATTGCGCTGGCCGCAAAAACTTATAAAATCACCCTGGCCGCACCCGTAATCCAGGATTTTACCTTCATTGTTTTTAACCATTTCATACAAGAAGAAATCTAAAGGTCTTTTCTCCTGGACAGAATTGATGTTAGGCCTCCTAGAGATTTCATTAAAACTATTTAGTCTCTGAAGTATACGGTGTGCGCCCGAAGGGATTCGAACCCCTAACCTTCTGATCCGTAGTCAGATGCTCTATCCGTTGAGCTACGGGCGCTTAATGCGTGTGAATCCTATCTGTTTTTTATAAGCCACCCAAACGTAGCAACTCGCTTTTATCCACAACTTTTACGCGTGGTTTACCTAGTGGTTCTCCACTAGAAACTTCAGCAGTGTTGATTGCTTCCCAATGGGTTTGTGTAATGACTTTATGCGCACTTATCAGATCGTTGATGTCGCCAGAATTCTTCGGTGTCTGCAAGTCACTGATAAGTAGTTCAATTACAGCGGCGGCATCGCTTTTGTTTGTACCAATAACACCAGATGGTCCGCGCTTGGCCCAGCCAACAACATAAATATTTTCTTTAACGCGACCTTCGTTATTTACGACTTTACCTTTTTCATAGGTAATTCCATCTAGCGGATGGGCTTCATATCCAATTGCGCTGATTACTAAGCCACACTTAATCGTTTTTTCGCCATTTGGTGTTTTAAAGACAACTTCTTGAACTCCGGCTGTGCCTTTAATTTCTGTTGGCACGTGGTGAAAGAGGAACTCCATCGTACGTGCGTGGTTGGTTTTTTCATGTTCAGCAATTGCGAGCATTGCATCGAGGTTATTTTTGACATCTTTTTCTGGAGTATCTCCTGCTGCAGTGATTGCTGCGTCAATATCTGATTTATGAATGATTACATTTGTGTGTTCTAGTTTTGGTAAGTCACGTAATTCAGGGGATGTAAATGCAGCGTGTTCGGCGCCGCGGCGAGCGCAGATATAAACCTTGCGAATGTTGCTCTTCTTGAGTTCAGCAATTGCATGTTCGGCGGTATCTGTTGGATCGAGTTCGGACGGATCAAGAGCTAACATGCGCGCAACATCCATTGCAACGTTTCCTGCGCCGATAACAACTGCGGTGTCAGTATCGAGTGGAACATTAACTGCTGTGTAATCAGGGTGTGCGTTATACCAAGGTACAAAATCGGCTGCAGATAAATAACCCGCTAACTCTTCACCTGGTATTCCAAGTTTTCTGCCAAGTGATGTCCCGGTAGCGATAATTACAGCGTCATATTTTGCTTGTATTTCGCTGAGTTGGATATCGGTTCCAAGTTCGATATTTCCAAATAGGCGAAAGTTTCCTGCAGTTGCAATCTTTTCGAAGACCTTTGAAACGGTTTTAATCTTTGGATGATCTGGGGCCACACCGCTACGAACGAGACCCCACGGTGTTGGCAGGCGTTCGATCATGTCGATTGCAAATGTTCTCTCGTCGCTCTGTGCGTTCTGTAGAGCTTGTGCTGCAAAGTAGCCCGCAGGTCCTGCGCCGACTATTGCTACTTTGTATTGAGTCACGATGCTCCAGTTTCTGATCTGAACAGATTATAAACCTAAACATTACTGATGGGTAGTACAGATCAGTCTTTACAGAGGTCGCTTTCACATTCGGATTTTTACCATGAGAAAACTATTGATTTGCCAGGATTCAGGTTTTATTCTTGCCGTCCGGTATAAAAAATGGGGGAGAGATAGTGACTAAATTATTTACAGCAGAGTGGATGTCTGCTTACAAAGATGAACTAAACAAAGATGAGAGATTTAAGACAGTAGCTAAATTGTTTGAGGCCAGAATTCAATTTAATTTTGATGGCGGAGCTGCTTGTTTAGATATTCGCTCAGGTGGAAAAGTAGTTGATTCAACCATCGGAGAACATCTTTTAGGTTCAGACATTATTCTGGAAGCTCCTTCAAAAGAGTGGGAAAATTTATACGCCAACGGAACCGATTTTTACAAAGCAACCTCTCCCGGTCTTGGTGATATGAAAGTTAAGGGCGATGCAGTACTCGCATTTAGAAATATTATGTCGATGTGGCTCTTGCTCGAAGTGATGAAGCGAGTTGGACAACCAGCTCCTAAGCGACCTGCTGCATCACCAGATCCAACCACCTCCGGTAAAGAAATTGTTGGTCGTTACATAACCGTTCAAGGAATTCGCACGTACTACGAAGAAGCTGGCGAAGGCCCAGTAATTGTTGCTATGCACGCTGCTTCACAAGACACAATGATGTATCGCCACGTATTAGCTGGTCTCTCAGATGAATACCGAGTTATATCTATTGATGCACCTGGTCATGGAAAATCAATGTTGCCTAAAGATGGTGCATTTACGAGCTTAACAAAACATGCAGAATTTAATGAAGCATTTATGGATGCACTCGGTTTAAAGCGACCAGCAATTATTGGTTGTTCCATGGCCGGCAATCAGGTTCTGGAGTTAGGTGCACGTCGCCCTGGTGGATATTCGGCAATCATTCCTTGTGAAGGAGCCGACTACACACCAACTGTTTCAGAATTCAGTTTGGACATTATTGGTGTTGATGGCCAGATGCTTCTTGAGGGTTGGTCACAATCTTTAACTGGTAACAGAACTCCACCAGATCGCGCTGCTGAAGTTGTGTGGCAGATTTTGCGAAATGCACCAACTGTTATGAAAAATGACTTAGTTGGCTATGCCGGATTCGATAAGCGCGATGAGATGCATAAAATCACTGATCCTGTGATGATGATTAGAGGAGATGGTGACTGGTTAGTTTCGCAAGAAGCAACCGAAGCAACCGCTGCTCGAATAAAAGGAGCAAAGGTCCATGTTCTTGAGGGTGTAGGTCATTATCCAATGATTGAAAATCCAAAGGAATTCAATGATGCTGTGAGAGGTTTCCTTCACAGTATTAACTACTAACGCGGATTAACTAAACGCGTTAGTGCAACAAATCTTCTGCGGAGACGAGGAGATTTGAACTCCTGAAGGCTTTTACACCTTACCTCGTTAGCAGTGAGGCGCACTCGACCGGGCTATGCGACGTCTCCTTGTACTGCGCAAAGTTTACAGGTTACTTCGCCTTGGTGAGTACAGGCTTTCTGGGCTTACAGCGGAGCAATTTTGTGCATGAACTCAACCCGAGATGGGGATGAGGTCATGGCGATTGCGTCAGCGTTTATTGCGATGACGTAATCAGTGGATGCATGAAAATCAAATGCTGCTTGATCTTTCCACGCTTCAAGAAAATAAAAAGTGTTTGAATCTTCTTGATCAATATGAAGGTTGTAGAACAAGCAACCCTCTTCTTGATTGCTGAGCACGACCATCTCTAGCAAACGCTTATGGAGCTCGTCGCGATGCTCTGGCTTTGCCTGAAAACGAACACACATGGATACTGCTTTATCTTTTTGCATATTAACCACAATTCAAAATAACACTGCTGTATGGAACATTATCGCCAGTGTGAATAATTCCAAGGGTTTGACCGACTTTAACCTTGAAATCTTCGTGAGCAATAATATTTAAGGGTAGGTGCGAAATAACTTTTCGATATTCGCTAACAACTGCTGCATCAACTTTGGCCTCAAACTCTGCGGCCATTGTGACTGAAGAAATCTCAATGTGGGGAAGAATCGCACTTAATACATCTGGGATTGATGGCAATCCAAGTACAACTGCGAGGTCCACAGTCTCAACGTTTGGATACGTTGGAAAGGGACCATCGACAATTGCAATCGTATTAACGTGACGGAATCGAGCGAGCAGTGATGCTAGCTCTCCATTGATAATTCTGTTGGTTGTCATTATGGAATTAATGAAACCTTAATTGACTTTGTTCCATCTGCAACCATATCGAGACCCTTTTGGAAATCTGCCAATGGGAATTGATGTGTACAAATTTCATCAAGTGGCAAGCGACCTGATTCGATCATCTTGATTGCAGCTGGCCAGCAGTGAGGTCCAAGGTGTGCACCGAGCACATCTAATTCCTTGTCATCGCTGATGATTGACCAATCTACTGAGACATCTTCTTTAAATACGCTGTAGCAAACAAATGTTCCTAGTTTGCGAAGTATCTTCAAACCTTGAAGAACAGCTGCTGGATGGCCGGTTCCTTCTAGATAAATATCTGCGCCATAACCTTCGGTCATATCGCGAATAACCTGTACTGGATCCTGCTTTCCAATGTTAATTGTGTGTGTAGCACCGCACTTCTTCGCTACTTCTAGTTTGCGATCATCGAGGTCTAGCGCAATTAGTGTTCCTGGGAACTTTGCTGCGGCTCCTGCAATCATTCCAAGACCAATTGGTCCGCAACCCGCAACTACAACAACGTCTGCAAACTTAATGTTTGCGCGCTCAACTGCGTGAAGCGCACATGACAATGGTTCTGCAAATGCCGCGTGTTGTGGCTTAACGCTCTTTGAAATCTTATGAACAAGTGCTTCTTTAGGAAAGACCATGTATGAAGCCATTCCGCCAGGAGTTGCGCGCTTGAAACCAAACATTCCGTGTGGTGCGCACATCCAATATTGACCGCGAAGGCAGTAACGACACTCACCGCAAGGAACGATTTGTTCTGCCACAACGCGATCACCTTTCTTAACTCCCCAACGTTTTGCTGCTACATCATCTATTTCTACGATTTCGCCAACAAATTCGTGTCCTGGCACAACTTCTGTTTCTGCCCATGCAGCACGACTTTCATCTCCCCAGAACTTTGCAGCACCGTGGTAACACTTGAGGTCACTTGCACAGATACCAACAGCTTCGACCTTTACAAGTGCTTCTCCAG
Source organism: Candidatus Nanopelagicaceae bacterium (assembly GCA_947461995.1). Classification (GTDB taxonomy): domain Bacteria; phylum Actinomycetota; class Actinomycetes; order Nanopelagicales; family Nanopelagicaceae; genus Planktophila. The sequence goes on along the minus strand of CANHNH010000012.1, from coordinate 3,586 downwards.
GTCCAGCTTTAGGAATTGCAATATCTTCCAATTTGTAATCCATAGGTCCGTGGCATACAACGGCTTTCATTTGATCAGACATTGCTGGGTACTACCTTTCTGCTGCAGAGACACGTGCATTTCACGTGTTCTATTTTGCTAGTTCTAGTGCGACGTTTTCAACCTCTTCGACAATCTTTTTTAAGTTCTTTACATCATGTGCTGAACGTCCAAGAAATAGCCCGTCAACACTTTCTGCGATTTTTTCAAATAAACCTTGGTCAGCGCTGCCCCCATAGAGAATTTGAAGATTAGTTGTTCCAAAGCCAGCAGATTCTGCTTTTATTTTTGTGCAGACAGCGTTGATGTATGCAGCGTCTGCGGGTGCGTCTACCCCGATTGCCCATACAGGCTCGTACGCAATGATTATTCGTTGATGTAAATAATCGGCCGATAATGAAAGAGAGGCTTTAATTTGTTCTGTACAAACTTCTGCCGCTTTTTCAGGTGTCCCTTGTGACAATTCACCAACACAAATAACTGGAGTTAATTGATTTGATAGCGCTTGTAAAACTTTTTGTGCGATTGTTTCATCAGTTTCATTAAAGTCACGACGGCGTTCTGCATGGCCAATCTCTGCAAACTTACATCCAATTTCACTGAGCATCTGTGCGCTAATTTCGCCTGTAAATGCACCTGAACCGCTGGCGGCGTGATTTTGCGAACCAACTCGAATTGGAGTGCCAACAAAAGTTGAAACTAATTGACTAATCATTGGTGTCGATGGAAGAACAAAAAATTCTATGGAATCATCTTTTATCGAATTAAGTGTGGCGATTTGGCTTTTGACAACGCCTGCCCACTCAATTGTTTGCGCAGCTGAAAAATACATTTTCAACCCTACGCCAACAATTTTTTGTGGGTTATTGGACATCTTAATTCTTATCTTCGTAGCCGCAAATGAGTTTTACTTTATCTGCAGAAGCAGATGTTGTATCAAATGTGTACGTCAGCCACTCTTTGGCTAAACGGCGAGCAAGCTCTAATCCAATAACACGCTGTCCCATTGTAAGAACTTGGCAATCATTGGAAAGTATTGATCGCTCAACACTAAATGAATCGTGAGCAACGGTTGCGCGAATTCCCTTAACTTTGTTTGCAGAAATTGCTACACCGATTCCGGTTCCACAGATTAAAATTGCGCGATCAGCATCTCCACGCATGATTGCTTCTCCCGCAAGAATCGCAACCTCTGGGTATTCCTGCGATGCAGGAGCGTCTGCATTTACGCCTAGATCTACAACGGATGAAACATTGGGATTCTTTTTAAGATCTGCAAGGAGTGCGTCTTTGTACTGCATTCCTGCTGAATCTGATCCAACTACTAGACGCCACTGTGTGCTCATAATTAATTAGCCTCAATCGTTTGCGAACCGCAATCAGCTTGTGCGATCACGTCACCTACTACTTTAATAATAAGTGCCATAGAGATGGCACCTGGATCTGGTGTCCCAACGCTTCGTTCTGCAAGGGGCCGAGCGCGGCCAATCTTTGGTGAGAGAGCAGCGGTTGCTTCTGCACATTTTTGTGCGACTTCGGATGCATGCTTCCATGCGGCGGAGAGTGTTTTCTCGTTGCCTAGTTCTTCATCAAGGGCGTCAATAAATGGGAGCAAAGTATCAAGCATCGTCTTGTCACCAAGTTTTGCTTTGCTCTTGTTAACTAGAGTTTCTGTTGCTAATTCGAGTGCACCGTAAACTTTTTCAGCATTAACTTTTTCGTTGTTACCGAGTGCGTTTCCGATTGCCGAGATAAAAATTCCCCAGAGAATTCCACTTGTTCCACCGGCACGATCACCAAATGCGCTTCCTGCAGCAACTAGGACGTGACCAGCGCCGCCCGTATTTTCTTTTGCCGCTGTTACTGCGGCATGAATTCCACGAACCATTCCAACGCCGTGATCGCCATCTCCAGCAATTGCATCTAGCTTTCCTAAGTAATCTTCATTTGTTACTAGAACTTTTTCCATTGCAACGAGAATCTCGCGTGCAACAACTGCTGCGCGCTGAGATTCTTTGCTAGCCACGATTGGTTCTGTTGAAATAGCTGCACTCGTTGATTCAATTCGTTTGTGGGGTGCACTACTTGGCGCAACATTGCCTCGTCTAAATGATGCAGTGTCCGCAGGAGATGACCACAACTCTTCAAGAGTTGGGTCTAGCCACATTATTGATAGTGAACATCCCGCCATATCTAAACTTGTGACAAGTTCGCCAATTTCTGGAAGTACAACTGTTATGCCTGCTTTTTCAAGTAAAACTGAAACATGGCTATATAGGAGGAATAGTTCTTCATACTTAGTTGCGCCGAGTCCGTTAAGAATTACTGCGGCACGCTTTGAATTATCTGCAGGGCGTTCAGCAAGAATTGCGTCCACTAGATTTTTTGCTAAATCTTTTGCTGGCATCCAATCTGTTGATTTAATGCCTGGTTCACCGTGAATACCTAAACCGAATTCCATGCGGCCTGGTTCTACGTGAAATAGAGGATCTTTCTGGCCAGGAAATGTGCAACCTTCAAATGCAACACCAAATGAATACGTACGATCATTTGCAAGCTGCATGATGCGCGCAACTTCACTGAGAGATTTTCCAGCATCGGCTGCTGCTCCACCACACTTATAGACCGCGAATGTTCCTGCAATTCCGCGACGTAAATCTTTTTCTTCCGGTTTTGCAGAAGCAATGTCATCCGTTACATAAACAATCTGAGTGTCAATACCTTCTGCAATGAGGCGCTCTTGCGCTGCTGCAAAGTTAAGACGATCTCCTGCGTAATTTCCAAAGGAGAGCAAAACTCCTGCTCCACCATCTGCTGCTTTACTAATTCTATAAATTTGTTCTGTCGAAGGTGATGTAAATACATCTCCCATAACGCAACCATCTGCGAATCCTTGTCCGACAATTCCTGCATACGATGGATAGTGACCAGATCCGCCACCAACTACCAGACTTACTTTGCCTGCAGTTGGACCGCTGCTGCGGACAAAGCCTGCAGCGTTTGGAACGCGCTCAACATAGCGTGCATATGCGGCTGCGAATCCATCAATTACTTGGTTCTTAAAGTTGGCTGGATCATCAAAAACGTACGTCATTTTTCTCCAGAAAATTATTTATTAAAATTTTTATTTCACGTCATTGTGGGTTTAAGTATTGTGATGAAGAGAGGGAACGAGTCCTAATGAACTCGTTCCCTCTCTCGTATCAATAAGAGTTGTGCTTAGCGATTAGCTAAGTACGAATCCCTTAAGACCGCCTGCATTTTCCTTAGTGATAAGGATGCAATCGATCGCTTGCTTCTCAGATGCTGGCTCTGTGCCATCAGTTAAGAATGCATGTGCTTGATTTACAGCTGCCTTAGTTCCATCAACGATTGGTTGTAGAACAGTTGCAACCATTTCGCCTGCGATAACTGCTGCTACTGCATCGTCATTACCGTCGAATCCAAGAACCTTTACCTTGTCGAGCTTGCCTGCAGAGCGAAGAGCTTCGATTGCACCGAGAGCCATTTCGTCGTTACCAGCAATTACGCCCTTAAGGTTTGGGTG
>CANHNH010000011.1 GCA_947461995.1 Candidatus Nanopelagicaceae bacterium | reverse complement strand
GGACGCAAAACGTTGAGTGCACCTGACATTGCCTTACCGGCAATAAGCATTTCAGGAACGAAGTAATCGCCACGTTCGAAACGTGCACCAACTTCTTCAAGTGATGGAATAAGTGCTTCGAACAAAATGGTATCTGGACCCATTCCTTCGGCGAGTGCCTTATTTGTAAGTTCGAGTACTGCTGGAGCATTGCCAATCATCGTTTCATCAAAGAGTGCCTTGATGATCTCGTCATGTGTCATGCTGCGCCGACCTTTCCTATTTTGTGATTAGGTATCTGGGGTTTTTTCTTACTACTTGCCTGTACTGCATCGATTTCAGAGATGATGAGATCTCCAATTCGAATAAGTTCCTTGTTGCTTAAGCGAGTTGATGGACCTGAGACAGAAATTGCACCAACGACTCGACCATCGTGCTCACGTACTGGAGCGGCAACTGCAACTAGGCCAATTTCTAATTCATCGCTAATAATTGCAAACCCACGACGTCGAACTTCTTCAAGTTCTTCGAGTAAACGCGTGCGCGATGTAATTGTCTTATCTGTTAAGCGCTCTAGTCGCCCTGCTGAAATTGAAACAGCAGAGTAAGCGAGCAACACTTTGCCAAGAGCCGATGCGTGATACGGAACTTGCTTACCAATCCAGTTAGTTGCGCCCAAGAGGTATTGACCATCAACTTGATCGAGAAGATTGATGTAGCCATTTCCGGGAACAGCTAAATTTGCAGTTTCGCCAGTGCGCAGAGAGAGTGATTCAAGAACTGTGCGCATCCGCGCTACAAGAACTGAGTCTTGATTTTGCTCGCGGGCAAAAGAAGTTAAAACCTGTCCCGCTAAAAAAGCACCGTTGCGGTCTCGTTGTACAAGTCCAGCACGTTCGAGGGCTCCAAGAATTCGCGATGTTGTGCTCTTTGGAATCTCATGTGTGCGTGCAAGTGAACCGAGTAATTGTGGAGCTTGCGATTGCAAGACATCAGTGAGCAGAGCAGTAGCGCGATCGATTGCTTGCGTGCCAGTTGTTAATTCGGTTTTTGCCATCTGGCCCTCTCCGAAACTGTTTCACCATATGGAACCTCTGTTCCATGTTCCTAGCGTATTCTCGTGGCGTGTACTCGGTCAAGAGCCACGCACAATAGAGTTGAATAACCCTTGAAAGCTTTACTGATCTGAAAGGTCTGACACTGTGTTCCAGAACAAGATGCCGCGCTATGACATATTAAGTCAAGAATCTATGGCAACCCTGCATGCAGGATGGCGCCGAATTGTCTCTGAAATTGGAATTGAATTTGCATCACCGTGGGCAGTGGACATGTTGCGCGAAGCTGGCCAAGAAGTCTCTGGTGAAACAGTTAAGTTCGATCCTGATTGGGTAATGAAGCAAGTTGCTAAAGCACCGCGCGAATTTGATCTGCGCGCTCGCAATCCAAAAAACAATGTTCACATCGGTGGGGATTCAATGGTTTTTGGTGCGGTCTATGGCCCACCATTTGTGCGCGAAGGCGATGTTCGCCGCGACGGTTCTTTTGCAGACTATGAAAACTTTTGTCGCCTATCTCAATCATTCGACGCACTCGATTCTGTCGGTGGCGTAGTCACAGAACCAAATGACTTATCACTTGATTCTCGTCACCTAGATATGGCATTTGCGGCCGCAACACTTACTGACAAATTCTTTATGGGTAACGTCGTAACTCACGAAAATGCAAAAGATGTCATTCGCATGGCTGAAATCATTCATGGAGGTCGCGCCGCAATTGAGCAGACTCCAGCTCTTATTTCACTAGTTAACTGCAACTCTCCTTTGCGTTGGGATGATCGTATGTTGGACTCAATGCGCGAATACGCATTGGCCGGACAGCCTGTTGTCACAACACCATTCTTACTAATGGGTGCAATGAGTCCCGTAACAATTCCTGCAACTCTTGCTCAGCAAATGGCAGAAGCACTTGTTGCCATTGCACTCGTTCAACTTATTCGTCCAGGCGCCCCAGTTGTATTTGGTTCATTTCTTTCAAATATTGATATGCAATCAGGATCACCACAATTTGGTACACCAGAGTCAGGAATTGGCTTGCTTTGTACTGGCCAAATCGCGCGCTCACTTAATCTTCCTTTCCGTGGCGGTGGTGGCTTGAACTCATCACAAACCGTTGATGCACAATCTGCTTATCAAACAATGATGACGATGATGCCAACATTTCTATCTGGCACAAACTGGGTGATGCACACAGCTGGATGGCTCGAAGGTGGCTTGGTTTCTTCATACGACAAATTCGTCGTTGACATCGAAATCTTGCAATCATTGATGGCCGAATTCACTCCACTTGAATTTAATGAAGATTCACTCGCATTTGATGCTCACCTAGAAGTTGGCCATGGCGGTCACTTCCTTGGTGCTGCGCACACAATGGAGCGTTTCCGTGATTGCTTCTATCGTCCATTCTTAACTAATAGCGATAATTACGAGCGCTGGATGCGACTTGGCGCAAAAGACACTCGTATGCGCGCAGAAGAAATCTGGAAGAAGAAGTTAGAAGATTATGAAAAGCCAGAGATGGATGCTCAAGTTCTAGCCGAACTCACTGAATTCGTCGCTAAGCGCAAGTCAGAACTAGACGCTTAAAACATGCCTGAAAGTACGCTCTATATAAATGGTGCGTGGGTTGCATCATCTGATGGAGCAGTGCGCGAGATCAGAAGTCCGCACGATAACTCTGTTGTTGCAATAGTTTCGGAAGCAACCGCGGCCGATACCCGCGATGCAATAAAAGCTGCTCGTGATTCTTTTGATGCAGGAATCTATGCATCATGGTCGATGAAAGATCGATGTGCACTCGTTGAAAAAGTTGCGGATTTAATTAAGCGAGACGCCGAAATACTTGCAGCCCTTGAAACTCGCGATACCGGCAAGCGCATGATTGAAACTCGTTATGACATGGCAGATATTGAAGCCACTTTTCGCCACTTTGCAGCCCTTGGTTTAAAGCTTAAAGATCGCAAAGTAGATGTAGGCGCCAAGAACATCACAAGTGTTATCACCCATGAAGCAGTGGGTGTTTGTGCGCTCATTGGTCCGTGGAATTACCCTCTGCTACAAATTTCCTGGAAAGTTGCGCCAGCACTCGTTGCCGGATGCTCATTTATAGTAAAACCAAGTGAGTTATCACCATCGACTGCAATTCATTTAATGACTCTGCTGGAAGAAGCGGGTTTGCCAAATGGAGTTGCCAACTTAATTTGCGGTGCAGGAGCCACGGCAGGTGCTCCACTGACAGAAGATCCACGCGTTGATCTAGTTTCATTTACTGGCGGATTAATTACTGGCCGTCGCATTATGGCAACAGCTGCACAAACCGTTAAGAAAGTAGCCCTTGAATTAGGTGGCAAAAATCCACATATTATTTTTGAAAATAGCAATGTTGATGCTGCAATTGATAACGCTGTCACAGGGGCTTTCTTACACTCTGGTCAGGTGTGTTCTGCAGGTACCCGCGTGCTTGTAGAAAAATCGATTCATGACAGAGTCGTTACAGAAATCGTTCGCCGCGCAAAGGCTATTTATGTCGGTGGACCTGATGATGCGCGGACCGAAACTGGTCCTCTAATTAGCAAAGAGCACTTGGCAAAAGTTGAGGCATACATGCAAGACGCTATTAAAGATGGTGCAACGGTTTTAGTTGGTGGCGCAAGGATTGATCGCGAAGATCTCAATAAGGGTTGGTATTTCCCGCCCACAGTAATTGATAATTGTTTGTCAAAGATGAAGTGCGTTCAGGATGAATCCTTTGGTCCAATCATGACAATCGAAACCTTTGAAAGCGTTGATGAAGCAATTGCGCTTGGCAATGACACGATTTATGGATTATCTGGGGCGGTCTGGTGTGCTGATAAAAAAATCGCCAATCGCGTTGCTGGGGCGCTTCGTCACGGGACTATTTGGGTAAATGACTTTGGGCCGTATCGTCCTCAGGCCGAATGGGGTGGATTTAAAGCATCAGGCGTCGGCCGCGAATTAGGTGAGGCGGGTTTGGATGAATACCTTGAAATTAAACACATTTGGACCAACAATGAGCCTGCGCGTTCTGGATGGTTCGCCGATCCCAAGTGAGCAAGCAGAGATTTTGAGGAGAGATTATGAGCTCAGCATCACCAATGATTTCTGTGCACAACGTTTGGAAAGTTTTCGGAAATAATCCAGAAAAAATTATTGGATCCGCTGATGCGAATTTATCTCGCACCGAATTACGAGCAAAAACCGGCAATACAATCGCAGTTCGCGATGTTTCATTTGATGTAGCACCCGGAGAAGTATTCGTAGTTATGGGCCTTTCAGGTTCAGGAAAATCAACTCTCGTACGCTGTATGACTCGACTTATTGAACCTACGCAAGGACAGCTTCAATTCGAAGGCGAAGATATTCTCAAAGTCGATGACAAACGCTTGCGTGAATTGCGCAAAACTCGTTTTTCAATGGTTTTTCAGCACTTTGGATTGCTTCCACATCGTAAAGTTATTGACAACATTGCATACTCACTTGAAATCAATGGTGTTAAAAAAGATGCGCGTCACGCACGTGCAAACGAGGTCATTGAACTAGTTGGTTTACAAGGGTATGCAAATGCATATCCAGAACAACTATCAGGCGGCATGCAACAGCGCGTTGGTTTAGCTCGAGCTCTTGCAGTAGATCCTGAAGTGCTATTCCTCGATGAACCATTTAGTGCACTGGATCCACTTATTCGTCGTGATATGCAGCAAGAAGTTATTCGCTTGCATCACGAACTCGGGAAGACCATGGTCTTCATCACTCATGATTTATCTGAGGCAGTAAAAGTTGGCGACCGCATCGCAATTATGCGAGATGGTGCAATTGTTCAAATTGGTACACCTGAAGATTTGGTTGCAAACCCAGCGGACGAATACGTTGCAAATTTCGTGCGAGATGTTGCTAAGTCACATGTTTTAACACTTAAGTATTTGGCTCGTCCTGCGATGCCTGGTGAAGATACAAGTGGACCAGAATTAGCCGCTGACATGATTATTCGCGATGCCTGCCAGATTATCGTCAATGAAAAGCGCCCAATTCGTGTGACTCACAATGGAACTCCGCTAGGAATTGTTTCACCGGAAGATGTACTTCGAATTATTTCCGGAGTGGCTTAATGCATGTTCGTAAGTCCTATTTATTTTTAGGTTCCTTTGCAATTTGGGTAGTTCTTGCACTCCTTTTTCATGGCCGCAACTCTTTGCAGTTAGATTCTTATGAAAATACGCCCTTCACCTCATTTGTAGGGGAGCAGGCTTCCTCCATTCGTGGCAACCGTACAAAGAGTCCGATTTTTATTTATTTCTTTAATCCAATTCGAGCCGCAATCAGTGGCTTCGTTGAAGTTATCCGCTCTCTTATTGCTGTGCCGGTAGGAAATTCAATCATTCCAATAATCGGTTGGCTCGGGGTTCTGGCACTCATTGGTTTTGTTGTCTTTGCTACGAGCCAGTGGCGCACTTCGCTATTAGCAATTGGTTTGTTATTTGCATGTGGCGCACTCGGTATGTGGACATACACAATGGATTCAATTGCGATGACTGTTGCGGCCGTACTGCTTTCTTTAGCAATTGGAATCCCCATTGGAATTGCGGCAGGTTTATATGATCGAGTGTTAAAAATTCTCACGCCGTTTTTAGATTTAGCTCAGATTTTGCCAACTCTTGTTTATATGGCACCACTTGCATTGGTCTTTATGATCGGTGCGGCATCGGCCACAATTGCCACGATGATTTACAGCATTCCAATTTCAATACGCATTACGTCCCACGCAATTAGAAATCTTAATCAAGCCCCCATAGAAGCATCTGTTTCTATGGGATCAACACCCAAGCAAACTTTGACCAAAGTTCAGTTGCCAATGGCCAAACAGATGATTGTTCTAGGAATCAATCAAACAGTGATGGCCGCCCTTTCCTTTGCTGTGATTGCAGCACTCATCGGGGCACCTGGGCTTGGAAAACCGGTAATTGATGCGCTGATTATTCGAAACGTTGGACAGGGATTTGTGGCTGGTTTTGCTGTTGTATTTCTTGCCATTTTGATGGATCGCAGTACCAGCGCTGCTGCACGGAAACAAGAGAGTTTTATTCCTCCCACACCAAAACAAATTAAGAATAAGCGAATTTTTACTGGCGTACTCGGATTAATTACTGTTGTTTGTATATATCTTTCACGCACTTTGTTATGGGTCGCTGTTTGGCCAAAAAGTATCAATATCTCACAACAAGTTGAAGATGTTACTAACAAAGTAACTACTTGGATTACTTCTAATTTTTCATTTATTACGGTCGGATTTAAAGATCTCATTTCAAATTGGGTACTTAATCCACTTGAATCTTTATTAACACAATCTCCTTGGTACGTAACGGTTGTAATGATTGTTTTCATAGCAGCTCTTATTGGCGGCACAAGGGTTTCAATTCTTGCCTTTGTGTTACTTATGGCAATAGTGCTTTCAGGCTTATGGTTTGAAGCGATGATTACTCTGACTCAAAGTATCGTCGCAATATTATTAACGATGTCAGTTGGTTTGTTATTGGGCATCTGGATTGGTCGAAGCGATCGTGCGCAGCGTGCACTTAGACCATTCCTTGATGCTGGACAGACCTTGCCCGCATTCGTTTATTTGATACCAATGCTTGGCCTCTTTGGTCCAACACGGTTTACCGCTATTGCAACAGGCATCGTCTATTCAATACCTATTGTTGTAAAGATTGTATGTGAAGGAATTAGAGCTGTACCTGTTGCCCTTGTTGAAGCAGCAACTAGTGCTGGTTCAACCACTCTACAAATCATTACCAAAGTTCAAATTCCTGCGGCAAAGAAAACTATTTTGCTTGCAGCAAATCAAGGTCTTATTTACGTACTTGCAGTTGTTGTTATTGGCGGTTTTGTTGGTTCAGGCGGCCTTGGCTACTTCGTGATTGTTGGAAATCTCAAACCAGAATTGCAAGGAAAAGGTCTTATTGCTGGCGCCGTGATTTTGCTGCTCGGAGTTATTTTCGATCGGGTTGCTCAAGCCGGTGCTCGCCGCGCTTCATAATTTTTTTGAAAAATACCCTCAAAATAACCCAGATAGGTACTACCCATCTCATCCATGCACGCATAGGCTTTCGCCAAGACTCAACTTAGGAGGGGTAATGAAATCAAAGATTAGACGTAGCATGATGGCTGCATCACTAGTTGCAGTATCTGCACTAGTTCTTTCAGCATGTAGTTCAAGCGTTGATGACGCAGCAAGTGGATCCGGAGATTGTGGTTCATGGGCAATCGCTATGCACCCATGGGGTGGATACACAGCATCAGCAAATGTCATTTCAGAAGTTGCTAAAGCACAAGGTTGCACCATCGCATTGACAACACTCGATGAAGGTCCAACAACGTATGACGCAATGGAAGCAGGCTCCATCGATGTAGTTGTCGAAGATTGGGGCGGAGGCCGTTGGGAAGAGTGGGTTACGCGCGGTGCAATTAAAGATGTAGGACCAAACGGAAACGTTGGAATCATCGGTATGTATGTTGCTCCATGGATGGTTGAAAAGTATCCAGACATTACAGATTCAAAGAACCTAAATAAGTACGCAAGCTTATTTAAGACATCTGAATCAGGTGGCAAGGGTGCTTGGTATGAAGGTGTACCTACGTACACAACTATTGGTGAAAAAATGATTTCAGCCAACAAGTTGAACTTCAAAGCTATTTTTACAGGTTCAGAAGCAGGTCTCATTGACGTTCTCACAAAGGCAGAGGCGAATAAGACTCCAGCGATTGCATATGCATGGCAGCCTTGGACACTCTTCGCCAAGATTCCTGATTTGGAAAAGGGCCACGTCAAGTTCCCAGCAAATGATTGGACAGATGCAGCTAAGGCCAGTGGTCTTACTGATTATCCAGAAACACCATTGCCTAAGTTGGCATCAACTAAGTTAATGGATTCAGGTTCAGTATTTGCAACGATTGTCCAGAACTTCAACTGGACAAATAGTGACCAAAACACAGTTGCACTCGATATCGAAAACGGTATGGATGCAGCAGCTGCGGCACAGAAGTGGATTGCCGCAAACCCTGACAAAGTTAAGGCTTGGTTGGGTTAATTAATCCGAAGTAAGTAAGCGGTTAACGCCCTCACTTGGTAGATTTCTACCAGGTGGGGGCGTTACTCAATCGGCCATAGAGAATAAAAACTAGGAGCATCATGAACGCGCAGTATGACTACATCATTGTCGGTGGTGGATCAGCTGGATGCGCGCTCGCTAATCGCCTCAGTGCAAATCCTGCACATAAAGTTTTAGTTCTCGAAGCAGGACGCCGTGATTACAAGTGGGATGTATTTATCCATATGCCGGCAGCACTCGCGTTTCCTATCGGAAACAAACACTATGACTGGATGTATGAATCCGAGCCAGAACCATTTATGAATAATCGCCGTATTTATCATGCACGTGGAAAAGTTCTCGGCGGGTCTTCATCAATCAACGGACAGATCTGGCAGCGCGGAAATCCACTTGATTACGAACGCTGGTCCAAAGATCAAGGAATGCAGAATTGGGATTACGCACATTGCCTGCCATACTTTAAAAAATTAGAGAATTGTTTAGCAGATCCAAAAAACCCATTCCGCGGAGATAGCGGTCCACTCAAATTAGAACGCGGACCAGTCAAAGGTCCACTCTTTTCCGCATTCTTTAAAGCCACAGAACAAGCCGGATATCCACGAACAGATGACGTTAACGGATATCGCCAAGAAGGATTTGCGGCCTTTGATCGAAATGTTTATCGCGGACGTCGCCTAAGTGCTGCCCGTGCTTATTTGTATCCAGTACTTAATCGTAAGAATCTAACGCTAAAGACCAAGGCACACGTCACAAAAGTATTGTTTGAAGGTACAACCGCTACAGGTGTTGAGGTAATGATTAAGGGCAAGAAGCAGACATTTACTTCTAAGGAAGTTATTTTGTGCGGTGGCGCCATAAATACTCCACAAGTTTTGCAATTATCGGGAATTGGAAATCAAGAAGATCTCTCAAAGCTCGGTATCAAAGTTGTGAAGCACTTGCCTGGTGTTGGCGCTAATTTGCAGGATCACCTCGAGGTTTATGTTCAGTACAAGTGTAAACAGCCTGTATCTCAGCAACCGATTACACAATTCTGGCGCCGACCTTTTATTGGCGCCGCATGGTTATTCTTTAGAAAAGGTCCCGGTGCTTCTAATCAATTTGAAGCAGGCGGCTTTACTCGTAGCAATGAAGATGTTGCTTATCCAAACTTGATGTTTCATTTCTTGCCCCTTGCAATTCGCTATGACGGCACTGGCCCAACAAGTGGTCACGGATACCAAGTACACGTCGGGCCAATGTATTCAGATGCTCGCGGATGGCTCAAGATTAAGAGCACCAACCCATTTGAAAAGCCTGCGATGCAATTTAATTATCTTTCAACAGATCAAGATCGTCGTGAATGGATAGAAGCAGTTCGCGTTGCTCGCAATATTTTGACCCAACCTGCAATGGAACCCTTTAATGAAGGCGAAACATCTCCTGGAAAATCTGTCACAACAGATCAAGAAGTTTTGGATTGGGTACGCAAAGACGCCGAAACAGCGCTGCATCCATCGTGTACCGCAAAAATGGGCACAGATGAGATGTCAGTTGTAGATCCAGAGACCATGAAGGTTCATGGAGTAAACGGGCTACGAATTGCTGACGCTTCAGTATTTCCTTATGTCACAAATGGAAATATCTACGCACCAGTCATGATGGTTGCCGAAAAAGCTGCTGATTTAATTCTTGGCAATACTCCGCTGCCACCAGAAAACATCGAGTTCTACCGCCATGCCAAAAGATGATGAAATTGATAGTGCGCCTTCATCTATTGCCAAAGTAAAGGTACAAAAATCAGATTCTTCAGAGGTAACATCTGATTCTGTCGTTGTTGAAGAACCCCTAGAAATAAGACTCAAGCAAGGTGACACAGAAGAACAACTCGGCATCACCATGCGCACTCCTGGAGCAGACCTTGAATTAGCCGCAGGTTTTTTATGGGGCGAAGGTTTCTTAAGTAATCCAAGTGAATTGATTCAAGTAAAAGTCTGTGCTGATCGTTCACTTACCCCGCGTCAACGAGCAAATGTAGTCATTGCAGAAATAACTGCGAATGCACCAAAGCCACCAAGATCCATGGAACGTAGATTTACAATGACTTCTGCTTGCGGTGTATGTGGCTCAACAAATATTTCAGATTTGCATGCGCGCGGAATAAAAAAAGTTGCACCAACAACGCATTCGCTATCTGAACTCGCAGGCATGACCGCCCTACTTGACGGACGCCAGGCAATCTTTGCTAAGACTGGCGGTCTGCACGCGGCAGCACTTGTTAATCCAGAAGGTAAAGCAATCTATGTTCGAGAAGATGTTGGTCGTCATAACGCAGTAGACAAAATAATTGGCGCAGCTCTGATGGCAGGGGAGTTGCCCCTATCTGATTGGACCGTTGTTGTCTCTGGTCGCGTGGGTTATGAAATAATCCAAAAATCAGTAGCAGCTGGAGTTTCAGCACTCGTTGGCGTCAGCGCACCAACATCGCTAGCGATAGATCTTGCATACGAATTTGGTTTAACGCTGTTGGCATTTGCAAGAGATGGGAAAGCCAAACAGTTCCTGCCTAGTTAGCGTGAAATATTAAAAGGTTTTGGACAAGCGCTAATCTTTGGCACGCGAACCTTTGCAATCACTGTTCCTTCACTTGGATGAACGTTTTGTGCGATTCCTAAATCGCAGGCAACTGATAAGAATATGAAAGCATCTTCGTAAGTAAATCCCCAATGATTAACAAGTAATCCAGCTGCTTCTTCGCAAGCAAGTTTCATAGCCTTTTGAATATCCTTTTCGGCAACACCATGTGTAATCCATGAGTCTGCAGTTTCAGTTATAGGAAAGTCTGTTGTCACTGATTTAATAACATTTACTTCAATGAGTACATCTCCGCCGATTTCAATACCAGTCCCACTGATTTCTCCATCACCCATCGATGCGTGCATATCACCGATACCTAGAAGTGCACCGGAGTGCTTAACTGGAAGGTAAATAGTGGAGCCAATTTTGTTCATGTTGTTATCTAGATTGCCACCATGTTTACCCGCTGGCATAGTCAAAATTGAACCAGATTCTGGTGCAACGCCAATAACACCAAGCATCGGACTAATAGGAAAAGAAACTTTGTCATTCATTTTTATTACACCATCGGCAATATCAAAAAAAGTTCCGTACGGACCTTTTACTTTGTCATGAAGTTGGCCTTTGCCTTCATAAATACGCGCAGCGCCGCGTGCTTCGGTTTTAATGTCAATAATAGTTACAGTTAACGTATCGCACGGTTCGGCGCCTTCAATGTAAATAGGACCAGTAGCAGGATTAACTTGTGAGTTATCAATAACTTTTGTTAAATCCGCTTCGACAAGGACTTGGCCTTTGTAGCAATCCCACGTTTGCACATGGATACGATCCCCAATAGCGACTCGAAGTGCTGGTACAAATTCGCTGCCGAAACTCTGAGTATGGTGATCTCGAGAAAGATAGTGATTAGCAGTGGGGTACAGGATTGTCATGGCGATAAATCTAATACAATAACGACATGCAATTGGGCAAAACTTGGAAATTAGTGCCTAAACCCCTGCGCCAGTTAATTGTGCTCGTCATCGGAGTAACGCTGATCATCATTGGTGGATTACTTATTGTCTTGCCTGGCCCTTTCACATTGCCATTCGTCTTTGCAGGTCTAGTCGTACTCGCTGCTGAATTTGTCTGGGCAGAGCGTATTCTTTTGCGCGCTAAGCACCATGCCAAGAAAGCAGATCCACGCAAATTCTTTAAGAAAAAACCACCTCGTGATAATTCGTAATATAGAAAGGCCCGATCGTGCACAGTGGGATGCGATGTGGCAGGCATATTTAGTTTTCTATGAAACTTCACTACCGGATCACACTACTGATCTGACGTGGGAAAGATTCTTTGATGCAAGCCATGAATTTACTGGATTCATTGCAGAAGAGGATGGAAAAATCTTAGGTTTTGCACACTCAATGTTGCGCCAATCAACGTGGGAAGAAGTTGGCGAGTTATACCTTGAAGATTTATTTACTATCCCAGAAGCCCGCGGCAAGGGCATAGGCCGCGCGCTCATTAATCACGTTAAAGAGCAGGCAATTGCAATGGGCGCGGGTTGTATGTACTGGCAGACCAAGGCAGGTAACGGAACTGCTCGAATCTTGTATGACTCAATTACTCAGAATAATGATTACGTTCAATACAAGATTAATCTGTAACCCACAGATGCTGGGCAAGAACTTCAGCATAGGTAGTTTCAGCGAGTAATCGCACAAGTGAATCTGAGTCATTTTTATACCTAAGAGATGACGATGCGTGTGGATGATCAAATCCAATGGTTAACACCTTTGAACCGCGTTCTTGCGTCCATTTAAATAATTGGTCTTCCCATTGTGAGCCTGGGAATAAAATCGCACGGTAGTCAAGAGTCTTTGTCAGATATACATCAATGTGACTCCAATCGCCTGTTTCACATGCAACAGATGGTAGACGAGGAGCTTCGCGCATCATCAAAGAACTCTGTTGTGCATTACACAGACGGTCCGCAGGTGCGATGAAGTAAGAACCAGCAGGAGATTTAACGTGATTGATTAATTCCGGTAACCATGTTTCTTTGCTTCCATAAATATCAGCAATTGCAACAGCAGCTGCTTCTATCGTTTTGTCTAAACCACTAATGCAACCAAGGGATTCAAGCAATCTAAGTAGAGCAATGTGGGTGGCAAAATAGGTAAGAGACGCAACACCACCGGATTCTTCTCCGGCGTGCATTGCCACAGTATGTGATCCACGTTCTGCTGCGTTGGTGAGCCAGATTTTTTCCTTATACCCAGTTGCTGTATCGAAGGCAGCATTTGTTTCAACAGAGTTACCGGAAGCTGAAATAGCAATAAGAGTTTTTGCTGTACTGGCTTGAGGGGGAGTTGGGTTACTCGCAAGAGTAAATGTTGCATCGCCACCGCATGCTTGAAGACGCGTGACCATGGATTGGGCAGCAAATGCAGACGAACCCATTCCCATGAAAACAAGTGATTGTCGTGAAAGATCCGGCCATGCATATTTCTGAGTCGAAAGTGTGTGCGCAAGATCTGCTTTGCGCGCTAAATCGTGGCCGAACTTAATTGGATCCATAACCCAACTCTTTCATATAGGCGATGGCAAATTCAGGTGCGTAACGCCATTGCGGCAAGAATTTATCCGCGTACTTCAATTCACGTGCTTCTAAAGTGAGCATGAGCGAATGGATGGCTATGACATCAAAGGAATTTGCGTCAAAATACTTTGTTGTAAAGATTTTTTCAGCGCTGACTATCCACGCTTTAATTACCTCTGAATTTGCACCGTGTTTGATGGCAACAGCACCCACGTGGAAAAACGAGGCACACATGCTCGCTATGTCTCGCAGTGGTTCAGCTGCTTCCTCGTTACTTGAAAGCGGATCACCTTCAAAATCAATCACCCACAATTGATCGCTGTAAGCCGTCTTCAAGATTTGCCCAACATGAAAATCTCCGTGGATTAAACCTTCAAGACAGTGATGCATCGCTGCAGTCAAAATCGCCAAGTTGTCTAACCATGGGCCGAGATCATTTTCTTTTGCCTTTTGAACACACCACGTCCAGCCATCAGTTGTGCCAGGAATGTATTTGTTGGCACTAGCTATCAGTTTGTCCTGCCAGTAAATATTTCCCAATAACTCTGGCATGTGCGCAAATTTGTTATCTGAGAGCACTTCTTCTTTATGAGCACCTACAGACTTCTGTGCAGTCAACTGCCATTTAACAATGATTGATTCATCTAGTATGACTGATTCATTACTTTGATCCACAGCGATAAATCTTTCACTCGAATAATTACCCACGGGAATTGTCGAACGTAGACCAGGCGGCAGTGAATTACTGAGTAATTGTGCAGTGATGCCATCGTTTGATTGTGCGCGACGAATACCTTTGTCTTTAACATATGGCGCAATGAAATTCTTTGTTCCGGATTCAAAGATTAAGACTCCAGCAGAATCAGAGACAGGAAAATCAACCGATACGTCAGAGCAACTTTTGATCTGCTCAGCGCGAGAGGCCGGCAACAGTACTTGGCACTGCGCCTTGGATAGATGCATATTTATTTTGATTTATGAGCGAGTGCGACTTTTTCAATGAGAGCAGATGCCACACCGAGCCCATCACGGCTCTGAATCTGTGTTGCATTTTCACGCATCTTCTTGCCCAGCGCTGAATCACTTAAGAGCGACTCAAGTGCGTTGTGCATCTCTGCTTCTGTGAATGCGTACGTCGCAAGGCGCACACCGAAGCCGAGTTCGTGCATGCGTTGGGCATTGTCATATTGATCCCAGAACAGTGGAAGCAAAATCATTGGTTTGCCATAGTGCATCGCTTCAGTAGTGGTGTTATTGCCGCCATGAGTAATGACTAAATCGACCTGCGGAATAATGTTGATTTGTGGCAAGAACTGAGAGCCCACCATATTTGCAGCCAAAGTGATCTGTTCATGCTGTGGACCCATGCTGACGATGAAGCGGTGTTTGGTTTTACCTAGTACTTCGATTAATCGCTTCATAAGTCCAACATCTGCAGAACCCAAGGAACCAAGGGAAAGATATATCAATTTTGAATCTGGAGGACGTTTAGCAACCTCTGCAGGTATGACGTATTTGCTATCTGTTTCGCGAACACTTGAATCAATACGAGTCCACGTTGAATTAAGTGGACGTTCTTTAATGTAGTCGGCGACTTCAGGGAAAACATACAAGTTCGCATCTTTGGATTCGTGAATGAATTCGAGTTCTGGCAGCGCTGGTGCACCTTGTGACTGTACCCAGGTGTTAAAAGCACTCCACATTTCTTGATGAGTGCGCTTATATTCGGCGCGAAATGCATCCCAGTTTTTTGAGTCATTTGCCGCGTACCCCGAAAATGTTGGAGCAACTTTGGCGCCCTTAACTTCAAGTGGATTACAAGAAACGATTCGTACAAATGGTTTGCCGGCAGTTATCAATGCAGGAAATGCAACTACGTTGTCTTCAACAATGACATCTGGATTTACGCGCTCAATAATCTCGCGCAGTTGTGGTTCGCAATACATCGCACCATCAATGAGTGCTTGCCATGTTGGTTTAATAAAGGTTTCGAGTTGTTCGATAGTTGGCTTTCGAAATTCTGGTGAAGTGTCGCGAATGTAATCCGTCCAAAACTGTCCAGGATCTGCATCGGAATCTGCTGGCGCTGGTGGTGCTAAATTTACTAAATCTTCTTCAAAGCCAAGTGCTTTTAATTTGCCCTCCCACGATGCTTCGGCAGCAAAGACAACGCGGTGGCCAGCTTTGAGTAGTCGGTATCCGATACCAATACATTGGTTGGTAGGGCCGTACGCGGACTCGGGCATAAATAGGACAGTTAATTTTTGCTGTGTCATGGGCTAATCCAACAACACAGCGTCAAAGTTGTAAACCACGACCTTTTAGGGCCGAAGACTCTAGAAAATCTCGGTTTTTTTCTCTAAGGTAGGGAGTAATTCTTTGCGCCCAGTGCGGGTGCATTTCTTGAGAGGAACTTCATGAGAATTTCACGCAAAGCAGTAGCCACTACGGCTATCGCTGGCCTTTTGCTAGCACTATCTGCTTGTAGCAGTTCAGATTCTGGTGCAACAAAACTTGATCCAAATGCAGATCTCAGCATGCAAACTTTGACTGTGAGTAACTGGGCGGCATATAACCCAGAAGACCTGCCAGCTAAGTTTGAAGAAAAATTTGGTACCAAAGTAACCATCACAAACCACGCAACAAATGAAGAAATCATGGCCAAGCTCACCGCTGGTGGAGATTCTGGAATTGACGTTGCATTCGTATCTGGTCAATTTGCTCAAGCACTCGCTGCTCAAGGCTTAATTGAAAACTTAGATAAGACTCTTATTCCAAATGAAGCAAACCTCTATCCAGAAGCAGCGCAGCTCGCTTATGACCCAGGCAATAAGTACTCAATGCCTTATTCATGGGGAACAACTGGAATTTGCTATCGCTCAGATTTGATGAAGGGCAACGAACCAACAAGTTGGAACGATTTGTTGCAACCAAAGCCACAGTACAAGGGCAAGATCACAATGCTTGCAACCGAGCGTTGGTTGATGCTTCCAGCACAGAAGGCACTTGGTTTTTCTGCCAATACACAAGATGAAGCTGAAATGGGTAAGGTCAAGGACCTTCTTGTTAAGGCAAAATCAAACCTTCTTGCCTACGATGACACAACTTTCTATACGCGCCTAGTAACTGGTGAAGCCGTAATGGTTGAAGCGTGGGACGGTTGGTGTAACTATGGAATTGGTGAAAACAAGGACATTAAATTCGTAGTTCCAAAAGAAGGTTCAGATCTATTTACTGACGTAATGGTCGTTCTGAAGACTTCAAAGAATAAGGAAGCAGCACATGCTTTCATCAACTACATTCTTGATAAGGATGTTCAGTCATGGGTAGTCGACAACATTCTTTACAAGGTTCCTAACAAGCCAGCGATGGAAAAATCATTGCCGGCACTTGTTGGAGGTTTCCCAAATATGGGTATTACTCCAGCGGAACTCCTAAAGAATGAATCACTTGTTGATCTCGGAAAGGCATCTGCGCTATATACACGCATTGCCACCGAAGTAACGGCCAAGTAATTAGAGATAATTACTAAATGGCTCTAGCGGTTAAGTCAGAAGGGCGCGACGCAATCAAGCGTCGCGCTCTTCTTTCGCGTGCCGTCTTCTTAGTCCCAGGCCTGACATACATCACCGCATTTATGTTGATCCCGCTGGGCTTCATCATCGCCTACACATTCTTATCTCGTGGCACATACGGCGGAATCGAATTTATCTTTACAACCGAAAACTACACACGCGCACTAGATTCGCTTTATTTGGGTGTATTGATTAAATCTATTCTGATCGCATCAACAACGACAATTCTGGCTTTTTTTATTGGTTTTCCAGTTGCATATGCAATTACTAAATTGCCAACTAATCGACAGAACTTGATGCTTGTGCTCATCGTTCTTCCGTTTTGGACAAACTTTCTCATCCGCACTTACGCGTGGATTGTTCTGCTTAACACCCAAGGTTTTCTCAATAAAGGTTTGATTAATATGGGGGTTATTAGCCAGCCGCTGGAACTTTTGTATAAGCCCAGTGCAATAGTTTTAGGTCTTCTCTATGCATATATTCCATTGATGATCTTGCCAATTTATTCAGCACTTGTTCGTATTGATCCTGCAATGAAAGAAGCTGCAGTGAATCTAGGCGCCACACCTGCGCAAGCTTTTAGACAAGTAACTCTCCCTTTGGCATTACCTGGCGTTTTAGTCGGAGCAATATTCGTCTTTGTGCCAAGTGTTGGAAACTTCATTGTTCCTGAGTTATTGGGTGGCGGAAAAACAATCATGGTCGGTAATTTGATCAGAGATCAATTCCTCAAGGCGCGCGATTGGCCATTTGGTTCTGTACTTGCACTCTCAATGGTTTTAATGCTTTTACTTCTATTCTTTATCCAAGCTCGAGTTAATCGACGAGTGCTGGGAGATGCTCGTGCCTAACACTCTGGGTTGGTTACGCGTGCCGCTCTATGGAGTGTTGGTGTTTTTGTATCTACCAATTTCAGTACTAATTTTTATGTCATTTAACAAATCAGATTCTCCATTTATGTGGACTGGTTTTAGTACAAAGTGGTATTCGGTGCTGGTCAATAGTCCAAACATTATGGAGGGATTCAAGAACACACTGATTGTCGCTATCGCTACGACGATAATTTCTATTGTTCTTGGAACTCTGCTCGCAATTGGTTTGGCACGTTATCAAAAATCTTCGGCACTTGAAGCAGTTGCACTGACCCCAGCTATTTTTCCTGACTTAGCACTTGCAATTGGATTACTCGCACTCTTTACTTCATTACACCTGACATTGGGATTGCACTCAGTGATCATTAGCCACGCACTCTTTTGTATGGCCTTTGTTACTGCAATAGTTCGTGGACGTTTATCGCAGATTGATTCATCATTAGAAGAAGCAGCGCAAGATTTAGGTGATACCCCAGTTGGAACATTTTTTAGGATTACTCTTCCAAGCATCAAGCCAGCGATTATCGCCGGTGGATTGCTCGCATTCACACTCTCATTCGATGAGTTTGTGATTGCATTCTTCACGGATGGTCCAAGTACACCTACCTTGCCAATTATTATTTATTCGATGGTTCGCTTTGGTGTGTCCCCAGAAATCAATGCTCTGGCCACAGTGGTTTTGCTTATCAGCGCTTTAATTGTCACAATCGCTCAACGAAACGTAAAGGTGCAGGATCAAATATGAGTTCATTTCTAAATATCGCGGCAGTCTCGAAGCGATACGGTGATGTTCAAGCGCTGAACAACGTTTCACTAGAGATTCGCGAAAACGAATTCTTCGCACTCCTTGGACCATCTGGATGTGGAAAGACCACGCTGTTGCGCGCACTGGCTGGACTTGAATCACTTGATTCAGGGGTAGTCACATTAGCCAATGAAGATTTGCTCTCAGTTCCAGCTAATAAGCGCCCAGTTAATTTGATGTTCCAGTCATACGCATTATTTCCGCACCTAAACGTTTATGACAATGTTGCATACGGATTACGCCGAGAGAAGTTGGATAAGGCAGAGATTGAACAGCGCGTCCAGGATGTTCTCAAAACTGTTGCGTTAATTGATCAGAAAGATCGCCGCCCATCTCAATTATCAGGTGGCCAAAAACAACGAGTGGCACTTGCTCGCGCGATTGTTAAGCGCCCAAAGATTTTGTTATTAGATGAACCATTATCTGCACTGGACAAAAAAGTCCGTTCAGAAATGCAGCTCGAACTCAAGCGCTTACAACACGAAGCAGGTATTACTTTCATCATCGTTACTCACGATCAAGAAGAAGCGATGTCGATTGCAGATCGCATCGCATTGATGGATAAGGGTGAAGTTGTTCAGATTGCAACACCGGTTGAAATGTACAGCGCACCAAAGACTAAATTTGTGGCTGACTTCATCGGAACTAGTAATTTATTTGCAGGAACACTCGGCGCCGGAACAATCACAACACAAGGCAAGACACTGCCAACTCCTGCAACTGCGTTATCAGCAGGTTCTAAAGCGGTGCTCGTGCTTCGCCCAGAAGATATTTCACTTGGTGCCGCAGGAACAATATCTGGAACTTTAGTTAGTTCGAACTTCTATGGTGGTTCTAGTCTGCTCTTTGTTGATTGTGGATTCGATCAATTGATAAAAGTTTCATGTGCACTCAATCAGGTTCCACCTGTTGGTTCTACATGCCACTTATCATGGAGCGCTGCTGATTCCATTCTTCTGGCAGATGTGTAAGCAATGACTATGCATAGTGCCTACATCAATGGTGAATATGTAACTGGAAAAGGTTCACCTATTACTCTGGTCAACCCTGCCAAACCCTCAGATACTTTTACTTACGCCGCAGCCACCACCGCAGATTTAGAAATCGCCATTACAGGTGCAAAAGCAGCCTACAAGTCCTGGTCACAGTTAACTCCTGCGGTAAGAAGTGCAGCGCTACTTAAGTTTGCAGATGCAATCGCGGCCGATAGCCAAAAACTCACAGAACTTGAAGTACGTGAAAGTGGAAAGCCTGTTGCTGTTTTTCGCGATGGCGAATTGCCATTTGCCGTAGATAACCTCAAGTACTTTGCCGCCGCTGCACGTTCACTCGATGGAACAGGTGCTGGAGCTTTGTCCGATGGTTACACATCAATGTTAATCAAGCGCCCAATCGGAATTGTTGGCTCAATTGCTCCATGGAACTTTCCATTGATCATGGCAATTTGGAAATTCGGTCCAGCCCTTGCTGCAGGCAATGCCGTGATTTTGAAACCAGCGCCATCGACACCAAGTACCGCCCTTCGCATGGCAGAACTTGCTGTTCAATCAGGTTTACCAAAGGGATTACTCAATGTTGTATCGGGCGATGATGATCTTGGTAAAGCACTTGTCGGCCATAAAGATATTGCAATGATTTCTGTAACTGGTGCAACCACAACGGGCCAAGCAATCATGGCCGAAGCATCTAAAACAACAAAGCGTCTACACCTCGAACTCGGTGGCAAAGCACCTGCAATTGTCTTTGAAGATGCGGACATCAAAGCTATGGCGCACGCACTTGCTATGGGTTCTACATATAACACCGGACAAGATTGCACTGCGGCTACACGAATTTATGTTCACGCATCGAAATTTGATGAAGCGATAAAAGAACTCACATCGGTTATGTCATCAATTAAATATGGCGACCCACAGGATGCCAGCAGCGATATTGGTCCACTTATTAGCGCCGAACATCGCACACGCGTTCATGGATTCGTAGAAAGCGCCAAAGCGGCAGGAGCGATTATTCATACAGGTGGATTTATTCCGGATACAGATGGTTTTTATTACCCACCAACGTTGATTACTGATGCCAAACAAAATAGTGATGCGGTACAAAAAGAGATCTTTGGTCCCGTCGTGGTCGTACTTCCGTTTACAACTGAGGATGAAGCAATTGCACTGGCTAATGATTGTGCATACGGTTTGGCATCTTCAGTATGGACAACAGATGTTGCGCGTGCGCTGCGAGTTACTCACCAACTAGAAGTTGGCGTTACCTGGATTAACGATCACTTGCCTATTGCATCAGAAGCGCCACATGGCGGCGTTAAGGGCAGTGGTTTCGGGAAAGATATGAGCGCTGAATCAGTGGCTGAATACTCGGTCACTCGACACATAATGATTAAGCACGCACAGACAGAAGCCAAAGACTCGTTCCGTCCAGCTTAGTTTTTCGGTGCCTCAAGCTCTAATGTAGCAATTCGTGCAGACTCAATTGATTGTGGTGTTGGTGCCTTTGGCTCATCTTCTGCCAACTCTTTGAGTTGAGTACGCACGCTCTTTAGAACAACATCAACGCCTTCTTCTGCGCAATTAATTGCTTGAGCTAAGAAGCGATTAAATTCTCGCCCCTGCTGAGCGCCGACGAGAATTCCTGAAGTTTTCTGGCGATTGCTGACATGAAAGATGTAATCAGATTCATCATTTGTAGTAGAGGCACCATTCCACTTTGCAAAAGCCCACTCTTTCGTATTCATCTGACCATTAAACAAAACCCGTTCAGTCGTAAGTAAAACTTGTCCGACTTCTTTGTATGCCTGGACTTCATCACCTGCAACAAATGTTCCACGTTGTGCACCAACTCGATAACGAATGCCCGCAACAATTGGAATACTAAATCCTTGAGAAGTTCCAACGTAACTTCCAGGAGTGCGCCCAGTTTCATGTAGCTGTCCTTGACCTTGCCACAAAATAATTTCGCCTTTTTTCTGCACGGTGTTATTTGGGACCGAGTCTTCACCTTTAACTGCTAATTCAAAGGCCGTTTCGATTTTCTTAAATATCTCAACATCTCGTCGCCAATCGGCGTGATCAATTTCGTAAATTTTCAGAGCTTTCTTGAGCGCTCTTTTTGCCGTGAAATCTGACCACCAACTCATAGGTGCAGTTTGGCACGGATGACTGACAGAGCACTAGTAATCCTGACTGGGGTTCCATAAACTTTTGCCCATGTTCGAATTCATAGCAATCGCCCTCATTGTCTTTCTATTTCTCAATCGAAATAAGCGTAAGAAGAAACCACGCGGCCTTGATGCCGAACTTAAAGAACTCGTTGAAAACTCAACGGATCCCACAGGTATTGGCCTGGATATCAAACGTTTCTTACTTTCAGTCATCGATGATGATAAGAATGACCGAGAGAAATTTAGCGATTCACAGATTGCTGTGGCCCAGAGAATTTTGGACCGTGCAGGTCCGGCTGCTTTCTATTGGATGACAGAGATTGCATCCCAAATGACATTTTTGGCTGCTGCTCAAATCAATGGGATCACAACGAATGTGGATGCCGAATTAAAGGGCAGTGCAACACCAGAAGACGTTGTTCGCATCGTGGTACAGCCCTAGAAATTCATCTCTCTGAGATAGCAACATCGCCTTGACTCAAGTAACCTCGTGCAGTGGCCAAAGCGAAGAAGACGGATGAGAACATCGTCCTTGCAGACTCTCTTGATCAGTGGGCTGAAAAACATAAGGTTGCAAAAGATCCATATGTAATGCGTTTGGCTGAAAGTTTGCGTACTCGCAAAAACTTGTCCATGTGGGCATCAGTTAATCCGATGGAGTTTTTGCCAAACCCTGAGATTCATTCAATGCGCTCAGCCGAAACGCTAAATCAATTTTTGGCCGTAATCCGCAACAGCATTGTGTTCTTACCTGTTGCCCTGACATGGATTGCTGTAAGTAAGGCAACTAGTGCTTTCTCGCTCTATACAAGCAAGAATTCAATTGCAGTAGTTAACTTCTTAGAGTTTTGGCAAAACGGTTATGGAGTATTGGCCAAAGAGTGGACAATTGGACGTATCGCGTTTCTAGACTTTGTTCTGATTTTAATTGTTATTTTATTAACGTTGCTCACGGCATATCTTGGTCGTAGAAATCAAAATCTACGTCAAGATGCAATCTCAGCTCTTGATCACGAACGCACAGCATTAGCCCTTGATATTTCTGGGTACTTATTTACTAAGCAAGCAGTAACTCCACTGACAATGAATGCAAATATGGCAACAGCGCTACGTCAATTGCTCAATGCCACCGATGCCCTCGATAAGAGCACCAAAACTCTTGAGAAGAAGTTCAAAGAGTTGCCTACGCATCGCGATCTCTTGCTTGAAGTTAAAGCCATTAAGAATCAAATTTTTAAGAGAAATATTTAATGCGCTCACGAATTACACACGTAGAAGCAGAAGACGCTTCGCCCCTTGCCGGCTGGATGTATGCAGACTTATTACTTGCTTTAATGGTTATTTTTCTAGCAACCATCTCATTCGTTCCAAACCTTGCTAACTCCAGTGCTGCTGTAACGACACAAATTAAGCAGATTTCATCGGGATATAACTACAACAAAGGCTTATCCCTGGTCTATAGCGGATTTAACTCTGCTTTAATCGCCGATGATATTGCGAATTTTAAGAGGAGTGAAGGCTTGCCGGCGGATGCTGAAATTATTTACGCCCAGATTCTTGGTGGTTTTGATCTAAAAACCGAGAGTGCAGATGATGGAAAACTGCGCGCCCTCGAATTCAGCATCAAATTGTCGAAAAATAATCCGCAACTATTTGCAACAGCGGCCACGAATTTAGGTTCAAACTTAGTTCTAAAGCCCGATGAAATTGCTTTACGCCTTACCTTTGTAGCTCAAATTAAATAACTTACAGCCCTATTACTTGAGCAATTGTGCCAATAAATGGCACCATCACGATGAGTTTGCCGTATGCAGCACTTGATTCAATTCGATCAGTTGCGATACCTGACTGAATCTCAAGAACATCCTTGTCTACATTGCGAACAATAGCTAGAACTGGGCTTGATGCTTCATCCTTAGTTGTTACAAGAATTTTGTCGCCAACAGCAAATTCATTAGATTTCTTGTAGACCACGAGTCCGGAATTAGCTGATCCAAGTGCATTCTTTAAACCTGAATGTGGGTGCGAAACACGAATACCAAAGGCAAATGCTAAGACAAGGATAAGCGCAGCGATGCCGAGAGGTTTTCTCATAGCAATAATCATACGGTCGATTACATCTACTTGCGGGTTTTAGAAGTCTTTTTGGCGGGCGCTTTTGTAGGTGATTTAGTTGTCCGAGCCCGCTTGGCCTCTGCCTTACTCGTGATTTTTGCTAGCCATTCATCAATATCAACAGATGTAGTGAACTCTTCTGGCTCATTTTTCTTCAGGCTTTCAACGCGCTTAGGAGCCTTTGATTTCAATGTTTTTAGTGCGTCGATGACCGGTGCGATATTGATTCGGCTGATTAAAGCGCGCACATCGAATTTATTATTTGAAAATACCTTTGCTGGAGCTGGTACTGAAACAGATTGATCCGCCTCGGTTTGCGCAGCTGTTGCAGCACCGCTCATACCTAACATCAAGCGACTTGTACGAGAATCAGGACGGCCAGTACCGCGCCATGTTGCTACTTCGATGACAGAACCTTGAGACATCTTACCTATGACGAGTTTTTGACCGTCAGGTAAGTCAATGACAAGGGGAGTATCAGATATAGGCAACGGCAGATTAGTTACTACGGGTGCGCTAGGCGCTGATTTTTTCTTAGCCATTGCTGCTCCTTATTTTTTTCATGCAACGATCTCCACGCCAATTGCTGGGTTATTAAACTGATCACGTGTTTTTTTACTTAGTAATGGATCCGTATTTTTAGGATTTCGATATAAATCATCCATAGCCGTGCCACCGGATCCAGTGATGTCAACGAAGAAATTGGTGATATCGCCACCGCCTAAGTACCTTGTGCAAACGGTGAATTCAGTATTAACCGCCTCCGCATCAATTGTAATAACGCCATCGACTGCATTTTCAATTGGCGTAACACATTTGATTGTCACCTTACCTTCGTTACTACATTCGCTACTCGCTCCTAATTCGCACGGGAATTTGGTGATGTAGATGTTCAGTTGTAACGGGGCTTTGCACAGAGTGGAGATATCACGCACTGTTATAGATTTAAGTTTAAATCCGGTAGGCGTAAATGAACTTCCGATGTTTAAGGCAACCGAATCATCACAACCCGCAAGAGCTACCGTTCCATTTGAATAGTCGAGTGAACCTGGAGCAGCTGGACCAGTTGGTCCAATAGGACCTTGAACTCCTTGTCCGCCGGGCGCACCATTTGCACCTGCGGGACCAGCTGGACCGGCAGGACCGGCAGGACCAGTTTGTCCAACAGGACCAGGTGCACCTGGCATTCCGTTAACACCATTTATTCCTTGAAAACCATCGCGACCCGCAACACCTGCTGGACCTGGAGGACCGGCAGGACCTACGAGTAATGCAAGTACTTGATTAACATTTGTTCCATTGTTATTTGATGTACCAAGGAAGAAGTTCTGAATTCCGTTAGGCGCAAGATCGGCGCCGTATGCAACACCGATGCGTGAAAAAATAAGTATTGCTAAGAAGAGAGTCATCTTTTTCATGATGCGTCCACCATAACTCTGTCTTGGGTGTCACTAAGTGAACTAAATACAGCGTGAATAATAAGTGGCACCGCTGCTCCCAAAATAATGAGTTTGCCTTTTTGAATAACTTCAAATGGCAAGCTCTGAATGAACACAAATAGCGCTACAGATACTGCTGAAACGATAGCTGATTCAGCAAGTATATTTCTTGGCACTCTTGCAAGGGCTGCAATCACGGGGGATGCGAAGCGGACTTGAAGGAGCAACAGAGGAATTATAAAGACAACTGCCGCTGATATAGAAAACAGAACAGACTCAGTCCAGACGTAAGCCACGCCTGCAAAAAACAGCGCCAGAATACCTACAGCGCGCGGAGAGATAATTCGAGAGAGTCGTATTGATTTAACCTCAATATTGGCATCTCCCAAAAGGGAGCGGCGATCTACGGTCTTCTCTAAACGTTCTTTAAGTAGGACAGCAATACCAACTGCAATAGGTAAGTCGATGCGTGTATTGATAATTGCACCGGCGCGATCGAGCAAACTAGATAGAAGCAGTTCAGAAGAATAGAAAATCGCAGCGCCAAAGAATGCGGCAAAGAGAGTTGGCAAACTTCGTCTAATTGCTTGAGGCAATGAGTCCTTTGCAATCATCTCGCGATAGATAGATGAGATAAGACCTGGTGCAAGCCATGAGAGCGCAATTGCCATAAGTGCACCAACTGCGCGCATACTGGAAATGTGCCCTTGCATTGTTTGAAGTATTGAAAAACCAACAGCTGCGGTGAAACCAGAGTATGGATCAAATACTCCAATGATTGCGGCAATCACAAATAGAAGTAATGGAATACTTGGAATACCTAGTTCAGATCCGGCAACAATTCCGATGTAAGAGCCATAGATAAAAGTGAGAACCGGTAGAAGTGCCCACAACGCGGGGCTAATTTTGTGCAGCAGCTCACCCTCTTTTTTAATGACGTGTTTAAAGAGTGATCGCTGAACACCTGCAACAGCACTTCTGCGCAAACGATAGAAACTTGCAATTGCCGGAGCTAATTTCACCTCAGATTTACTTTGAAGATAAGACATTTGTTCGAATCTGCGAAGGCGCAGCGTGGACAGAGTCGAGAGTAAAAAGATAAGTACGGTGAGCAAGAACAATAATTGAATCGGCACACGAATAATCTCGAAATACAACAACTTAACTACCTGAACACCTGCCACAACGGATGTTTCTCCGGCCGTGGACACACTTTCTATGCGGTAGGCACCAAGTGGAAAATCATTTGGTAAGAAGAGTGAATAGACAAAGTACCCATCCTTATTGGCTGTTGACTTTGAAAACTTCAGAGGATTCTGACCCTTAGCAACAAGTTGAATCTCCCAATTAGATTGGTTGGTATATCCACCTAGAACAATATTTTGCTCTTTGCCGCGTTCCCACGTAAGCAATGGAATATCAGCGGCTGCAGAAGATGGAATGGCAATAAATAATGAGAACGCAGCCACACAAAGGGCGATAAATTTATTCAGCATTTTTCATCGCATCCATCACAAGCCATAAACCGATAATAGTTGGAACAATCAAGAAGAGAGCTTTGCGCGTTAAGAAGTTTCCGATGAACGGAATAATCGCGATCACAACGCCTTCAATGTCATTGAGCATAGGCTTTTGCACATCGGGAGCCTTGTTCTTATCTCCCTTAACAATGAAGCCAGTCTTTGCATCTCCACCAATGATTCTGTGAGAGAAAATTCCTACCTCACCACCATTAAAGCGACGGGCGGTATAGGCAACGATGTCACCTTTTTGCGGAGTCTTTGTAGATGGGGGAGTCGTAATAATGATGTCGCCCGGATCAATAGCAGGCTGCATAGAACCTGTTAATACGATGCGCGCTTTGACGGCGCCAGTAAATGAAAAGAGCGAGAACGTAATTACAACGGCCACAAGTGCGTAGCCAGCTATTCGCACGTACTGATAAATCCGAGCGAAGGTTGACTTGCCCTTCACTTGTACGCGCTCAACAGGAGCCTCTACGAAGAGGCTTGCTTTGCTTGAAAGTATTTCATCTGGCGTAATAAGTGCGGTTTGCTCACCATTGTGATTAGTAATTGTGAGAAGCACCTTCGAATCTAAATCTTTGGCACTTCCTTCAATCCACACATGGTTATCTGATGATTCAGAGAATACTTCTCGTCGATTCTTTGTCATCAATTACTCCAGCAAACACGGGGGAAGATGCAGCTTTCCCTATGAGGTAACTACGCATTGCTGGAATTCCAAGCACTGCCACTGATCGTATCCATATGTGTCATTCTGAGTTTCGACCACAATCTTCTTCACATCATCGCTAGATAGCGGATTAGATAT
>CANHNH010000010.1 GCA_947461995.1 Candidatus Nanopelagicaceae bacterium | reverse complement strand
CTGGTGAAGTTATTGATGACGTAAAGGGTCCAAAGATCGATATCTTGCGTTACAAGAACAAGACCGGTTACCGCCGTCGTCAGGGTTTTCGTGCGCAACATACTCGTGTAAAAATTACAGCAATCAGTATCTAACCGATCGTCTATAGGAGTTGAGCAATGGCAAGTAAAAAGGGTGTCTCCTCGACACGAAACGGTCGGGATTCAAATGCGCAGTACCTCGGTATCAAGC
The DNA here is from genome assembly GCA_947461995.1 of Candidatus Nanopelagicaceae bacterium. Taxonomy (GTDB): domain Bacteria; phylum Actinomycetota; class Actinomycetes; order Nanopelagicales; family Nanopelagicaceae; genus Planktophila. The sequence continues at coordinate 27,784 of CANHNH010000010.1, read as the reverse complement.
GCTTTGGTGGTCAAGTTGTAAACAGCGGCGAAATTCTTGTTCGCCAACGCGGAACTAAGTTTCATCCAGGTGCAAACGTGGGTCGTGGAAAAGATGACACTCTATTTGCTCTAGCAGCAGGCGCAGTTGAATTTGGTCGCGCTCGCGGACGCAATGTAGTGAATGTGGTTCCAGTAGCGTAATTTTCGGTTCTTACCTAAAAGCGAGCCGCGTTCAAGTGCGGCTCGTTTTTTATTTCATCAATTAATGTGCAAGAGATTACAGAGAGGAATACGCAGATGGCAACATTCGTTGATCGCGTAACTCTCTATGCCGCCGCAGGAAAAGGTGGCGATGGATGTGTCTCTGTTAAGCGTGAAAAATTTAAACCACTCGGCGGTCCAGATGGTGGAAATGGTGGTCGTGGAGGAGATGTTATTTTGGTTGTCGACCCAAACGTCACAACACTTTTAGATTTTCACCACTCACCTCATCGCAAAGCAACATCTGGTCATCAAGGTTATGGCGATCGTAAAGATGGAGTATTCGGAGAAGACTTAATTCTTGGTGTTCCAAATGGCACAGTAATTTATGACGATCAAGGTGTGATGCTCGCTGATTTAGTTGGCATCGGTACAACTTTTATCGCCGCACAAGCCGGTCATGGTGGACTCGGAAATTTAGCTCTTTCATCTTCAAAACGTAGAGCACCAGGATTCGCACTTCTTGGTGAACCAGGTGAAGAACGCACTTTAATTCTTGAACTGAAATCTGTAGCCGATATTGCATTAGTTGGTTTTCCAAGTGCTGGAAAATCTTCGCTCATCGCTGCTATTTCTGCTGCGCGCCCAAAGATTGCTGACTATCCATTTACAACACTGGTTCCAAACCTTGGCGTTGTGCAAGCTGGTGAAACACGATTCACAGTTGCAGATGTTCCCGGATTAATACCGGGTGCGAGCCAAGGAAAAGGTTTAGGTCTTGAATTTTTGCGTCACGTCGAACGATGCGTGGCTCTTGTGCATGTGCTCGATTGCGGAACGCTCGAAACAGATCGCAACCCAATCATTGATTTAGAAGTAATTGAAAATGAATTAGCAATTTACGGCGGCCTAGAAGATCGCACCCGAATAGTTGCATTAAACAAAATTGACTTACCTGATGGCAAAGCAATGTCTGACATGGTCGCACAAACTCTTCGTGACAAGGGGTACGACGTTTATCCAGTATCTGCAGCTTCTCGTGAAGGCTTAACTGAACTGACGTACGCAATGGCTAGGTTGATTCAAAAGGCTCGACTCGAAGCTAAGACCGAAGAACGCACGCGAATCATTTTGCGTCCGATACCAGTTGATGATTCAGGATTTACGGTTAAAGCAAATGCTGACGGTTCATTTACAGTGCGCGGAAACAAAGTAGTCCGTTGGGTTCGACAGACTAATTTTAAGAATGCAGAAGCAATTGGATATCTGGCAGATCGTCTTGCACAGTTGGGAGTTGAAAAGGAGTTATATAAGCAAGGCGCCGTTGCCGGAAGTGAAGTTCGAATTGGTTCTGGAGAAAATGAAGTTATCTTCGATTGGGAGCCAACCATCGAAGCAGGTGCAGAACAACTAGCCGGACACCTTCATCGCCGTGGAGAAGATTCACGCCTTGATACAACGTGGAAACCAGAGCGCGAAATTAATGTGCTCAGCGATGATGAAATTGCACGTCAATGGGAATACAACGTGACTGACCCTCATTCGCCTAAACTTATTGAAGTGAACGAAGAGGGTGAGCAATGAACCGTGAAGCAGTCACTAGCGCTAAACGCATTGTCATAAAGATTGGATCTTCATCCCTCACGGGCACCGCAGGTTCAGCTCTTGACGATGCATCCGTTGAAAAGATTGTGAAAGTTGTTGCAGATTTAAAGTCACGAGGTGCAGAAGTTCTTGTTGTTTCATCGGGTGCGATTGCAGCAGGATTAGCGCCACTGGGACTCACTACACGTCCAAAGGATCTAGCGACGCAACAAGCCGTGGCTTCCGTTGGTCAGGGATTATTGATTGCTAGATACACGGATCACTTAGCTCGACACAAAATTACAGCGTCCCAGGTGTTACTGACCACTGAAGATATTGTTCGCCGTTCGCATTACCAAAATGCACAACGAACGCTTTCGAAACTTATTTCACTTGGTGTTGTTCCAATTATTAATGAAAACGACTCAGTTGGAACGCAAGAAATTAGATTCGGTGATAATGATCGTCTCGCAGCATTGGTCGCACTCTTGGTCAATGCAGACTTACTCGTATTGCTTTCAGATATCGATGCTTTATACGATGCACCTCCTACACAATCTGGTGCAAAGCCAATTCATGAAGTACTGAAGATCTCCGATATTGATTCTTTGACTTTGGGTGGAGCAGGTTCTGCTGGGGTTGGCAGTGGCGGAATGGTTACAAAAGTTGAAGCCGCTCGAATTTCCACTAGCGCCGGAATTGCAATGCTTTTAACTTCCCTCGAACAATCCGGTGAAACTCTTGCCGGAAATTCACATGGAACTTTATTTCATGCGCAATCAAATAAATCTAATTCACGCATGTTGTGGCTGGCCCACGCCTCAACTCCTCGAGGTCGACTGATTCTTGACTCAGGTGCAGTTACTGCGATTCTAGAACGTGGAGTTTCATTATTACCTGCAGGGGTGACTGCCGTGCAAGGTGAATTTATTTCTGGAGACGCAGTAGAACTAGCAAGTACCGATGGAAAAGTTATTGCGCGCGGACTTGTGGCTTTTGATAGTGATGAAATACCAGCAATGCTCGGTCGATCAACAAAGGAACTAGCGCAAACTCTTGGTCCTGAATATGAGCGCGAACTCGTACACAGGGATGACTTAGTTCTGCTCTGAAATTTCCTTCAACACCGCAGCAGTTAGTTCTTCGAAATTTCCATTATCAGTTGGTTCATCACTTAACTTCACAATGACAACTTGATAATTAGGGTCTGTGTAAACATATTGTCCATGTAAACCGAGCAACATCGTTGTGCCAGAAAATGGATGCCACACCTGTGCGCTGTAGCCCCAGTTGTGATCCAACGTGGTCACCGGATTCGTGAGTCTTTTCATCCACATTGGCGAAATAATTTCTTTGTTATTTATTTTTACGCCTGCTGGATTAAGGAGCATCTGACCAACACGTGCATAGTCTCGTGCAGCAGCATTAAAGCAGCAGAAGGTTTTTTCTTGTCCGTTAACGTGATCGACATTCCAAAATGCATCATATTCAGCACCAATTGGTTTCCAAACATTTTCCGAGAAGTAGTCCGCGACTTTCATGCCGGTCAGCTTGTGAATGACCATTCCCAGTAATTGAGTATCAACGCTTCGATATTCAGGGTGCGTTCCTGGTTCCTGTGCCATTTTGCGATTATTTTTTAAGAACCAATTTAAGTCCGTGGATGCGTACATCTGGGCAATTGCTACGCCCCAGCCCGATGGGCCAGTTGGATAGTTATCGCTCACGCCAATTCCACTCTGCATATCTAGCAAATGTTGAATTGTCACTGAATCAAAGCTCGTTCCATTTTTAAACTCGGGCAAAATACTTACAAAAGTATCACTCTCTTTTAACTTACCCTGCGCAATCAGTTGACCAATCATTATTGAAGTCATAGTCTTTGCGGCTGAATAAGAAGGAAGCCGAGATTCTTTGGACTTTCCGTTTAAATATTTTTCGAAAGTTATTTCGCCGTTTCTAATAATGATAAAAGCATTGGTGTTCGTCTTAGCAAGGAATTCATCAAATGCAATCTTTTCTCCATCCCATGTGACAACAGTGGGATTTTCTGAATTCGCAACACTCCAAGCCATAGATGGATTCGCATCCGATTTAATCCAATGGCCAGGCATTAAGTCCGGAGTCTTAGAAGCTGGAGCTAAGCCCAATTTGATTGCAGCAATCGGCTCTGGGTATCGAATGGCTTTGGTTAAGCCAAAGAGCGCAAGATAGAAAACGAAGATACCTATGACAATGTTTCGCGTAACTCGAATTAATGTGGACACGGGCTAAGGGTAACTCCCGTTAGGCTTGGCAGTATGGACGCCACAGCAATTGTTTCTGAGTTAGCACTTAAAGCTCGTGCTGCTTCGCGTTCGCTATCAACTGCAACAGGGGAGCAGCGATCCAATGCACTTCTTGGTATCGCAGATGAAATTGACGGGGCAACTGATTACATTCTCGCTGCTAATGCCGAAGATATGGCAAGGGCAAAGTCTGAGAATATGCATCCACAAACTCAGGACCGATTGCTGCTAACTGCTGAACGCATTACAGGAATTTCATCGGGAGTTCGACAAGTTGCCGCGCTTGAAAATCCTCTTGGCAAAATACTTCGTGAAAAAGATTTGCCGAATGGCCTGCACCTGGAACAACGAACAGTTCCATTTGGCGTTGTTGGAATGGTTTATGAGGCGCGCCCTAACGTAAGCGTCGATGCAGCCGTGATTTTGTTGGCTTCAGGAAATGCTGCTCTCTTACGCGGTTCTTCATCTGCTGCGTCCAGTAACGCTGCACTATTGAAAGTGATGCGCGGTGCACTTGCTAAAACTTCCATTTCACCAGAAGTTATTCAATTAGTTCCCTCTGATGAGCGGGCAACAGTCAAAGCATTGCTGCATGCAAGAGGCCTAGTTGATTTAGTTATTCCTCGCGGAAGTGCTTCGTTGATCCGAATGGTTGTTGATGAAGCAACTGTCCCAACAATCGAAACTGGTGCAGGTGTCTGCCACGTGTACGTGGATGAATTCGCAGACCTTTCAATTGCACTTCCGATTCTTATAAATTCAAAGACTCATCGTCCAAGTGTCTGCAACGCTGCAGAAACTCTTTTAGTTCACCAAAAAGTAGCCGAGGAGTTTATGCCGGTTGCTCTTAGGGCTCTTAAAGATGCTGGCGTAATTCTTCATTGTGATGAAAAAACTTTGGCAATTGCTAAGAAACTAAGTATTGAAGCATCCCTTGCAACTGACGAAAATTGGTGCACTGAATACGGCGTTCTTGAAATGAATGTGGGCATTGTTTCTAGCGTGGATGAAGCAATTGATCACATTGCAAAATTTGGTACCAAGCACACTGAAGCAATCGTCACAAAATCACAAGAAGTCTCAGATCGATTTATTGCTCACTCAGATTGTGCAGCCGTCATGGTTAATACATCAACACGTTTCACAGATGGTGAACAGATGGGCTTCGGAGCAGAAATTGGAATTTCAAATCAAAAACTGCACGCCCGTGGTCCTATGGGCTTAGAGGCAATGACAACGACGACATGGGTTGTTACTGGCTCAGGGCAAATTCGCAGTTAAGCCTGCAATTAATTAGACTGCATTCATGAGTTCGCTTTCCCGTGATGATGTAGCCAATTTGGCGCGTTTGGCTCGCATTGAGATGACGGATCAAGAACTCGAAAATCTCACAACAGAGTTCGGCGTAATTCTTAACGCGGTTGCGCGTGTTCAAGAAGTGGCAACAACTGATGTTCCAGCGACATCTCATCCCCTTGCACTAACTAACATATTTAGAAGTGACGTAGTGATCCCGAGCCTGACCCCTGAAGAAGCACTCTCTGGAGCACCTGCAAGTGAAGAACAACGTTTCCGTGTTCCACAAATTCTTGGCGAAGAAGCATGATTAACAATTCAGCTGCGCAAATGTCGCAGGATCTCGTAAGTGGGGCAACAACTTCAGTTGCACTCACACAAGCACACCTTGATCGAATTGCTGAGGTAGATGACAAAGTTCATGCGTTTTTGCATGTTGATACGCAAGGAGCTCTCGAACAAGCCGCCCTCGTTGATGCCGCACGTGCACGTGGAGAAAAAATGGGTCCGCTGGCAGGTGTTCCGCTGGCACTTAAAGATGTACTTGTTCAAAAAGGTGTACCAACAACATGTGGTTCAAAAATTCTTGAAGGTTGGCGACCACCGTATGACTCAACAGTTGTCACTAATTTAAAAAATGCGGGAGTAGTAATTCTTGGCAAAACAAATATGGATGAATTCGCAATGGGTTCATCTACCGAAAATTCAGCCTATGGACCAACTCATAATCCGTGGGATCTCACTCGCATTCCTGGAGGTTCAGGTGGTGGATCGGCTGCTGCACTTGCAGCATTCCAAGCACCGCTCGCAATTGGTACAGATACTGGTGGATCAATTCGCCAACCTGCAGCAGTTACGGGAACTGTTGGAGTTAAACCAACATACGGCGGAGTTTCGCGTTATGGATTAGTTGCGTTTTCATCTTCACTTGATCAAGCAGGTCCTTGCGCACGAACTGTCTTAGATACAGCGTTGCTTCATGAAGTAATTGCAGGACATGATCCAAAGGATTCAACGAGTATTAACGCACCAGTTCCACAAGTTGTTGCTGCAGCTAAAAACGGTGAAGTAAAGGGAATGAAAATTGGTGTCGTAAAAGAACTAAATGGCGACGGATACCAGGCAGGAGTTCGTCAACGTTTTGAAGAATCACTCGAACTACTCGCAAAAGCTGGAGCAGAAATCGTTGAAGTCTCTGCACCTAACTTCGAATATGCCTTAGCTGCATATTATTTAATTGCTCCATCTGAGTGTTCTTCTAACTTGGCCCGCTTTGATGCAATGCGTTACGGGCTTCGAGTGGGCGACACAGATGGCGCATCAGCTGAATCAGTAATGAATATGACTCGAGAAGTAGGTTTTGGACGCGAAGTAAAACGTCGTATTTTGCTCGGCACATATGCGCTTTCTTCTGGCTATTACGATGCTTATTATGGAAGCGCACAGAAAGTTCGAACGTTAATCACACAAGATTTCAATAGCGCTTTTGAAAAATGCGATGTAATGGTTTCACCAACATGTCCGACAACCGCATTTAAAATAGGAGAAAAAGCTAACGACCCATTGGCTATGTACCTCAACGACATTGCAACAATTCCCGTAAACATGGCGGGAATCGGTGGAATGAGTCTGCCTTGCGGCATTGCTCCTGAAGATGGTTTACCAGTTGGTTTTCAGATCATGTCTCCTGTAATGCAAGACCAAAGGATGTATTCAGTTGGAGCAGCTCTAGAGGCCGCACTGCTTAGCAAATGGGGCGCACCACTGCTTTCACTGGCACCATCATTAGGAGGTGCTGCATGAGCGCACTTACTTACGAAGATGTGATTTCAAAATATGAACCAGTACTTGGATTAGAAGTGCACGTTGAGTTAAATACTCACTCCAAAATGTTCTGTGGTTGCAGCACTATTTTCGGTGCCGAACCAAACACACAGACATGTCCAGTCTGTCTAGCTCTTCCAGGTGCACTTCCAGTTGTTAATGAAAAAGCGATTGAATCAACCATTTTGATTGGCTTAGCACTGAATTGTTCTATTGCACCATTTAGCCGATTTGCTCGTAAGAATTACTTCTATCCAGATATGCCTAAGAATTTTCAAATTTCACAGTATGACGAACCAATCTGCGTCAATGGTTATGTGGACGTTGAAATTGATACAGATGAAGGCCCGCAGAGTTTCCGCATTGAAATTGAACGCGTTCACATGGAAGAAGACACTGGTAAATCACTGCATGTTGGTGGTGCAACTGGTCGAATCCACGGCGCCGATTACTCACTGCTTGATTACAACCGTGCAGGAATCCCACTGGTTGAAATTGTCACCAAAATTGTTCCTGGCACAGGAAAGTACGCTCCAGAAGTAGCAAAGGCATACGTTGCCGAACTACGAGATATCTTGCGCGCACTCGGTGTCAGTGACGTAAAAATGGAGCAGGGCTCACTTCGATGTGACGCAAATGTTTCGCTTCGCTTAATTGGTTCTGATGTGTTAGGTACACGAAGTGAAACCAAGAACGTAAACTCTCTGCGCTCTGTTGAGCGCGCTGTTCGCGGTGAAATGATTCGCCATGCAGAACGGCTTAACAAGGGTGAAAAAGTTGTTCAGGAAACTCGTCACTTCCAAGAGGACACTGGTTTAACGCGCTCTGGTCGTTCAAAAGAAAAAGCGGAAGATTATCGTTATTTCCCAGAACCAGATTTAGTTCCTGTGACACCTGATGCGAAGTGGATTGAAACATTACGGGCAGGATTGCCAGAGCGACCATCACTTCGTCGAAAGCGCTTACAAGAGCAGTGGTCTGTGCCAGATAAAGAAATGGCCGCGATGATCAATGCCGATGTTCTCAATATTGTTGAAGAAACAGTATTGCTCGGTGCTGATCCAACGAAGGCACGGTCTTGGTGGCTCGGTGAAATTTCTCGGTTGGCAAATGAAAAAGAAGTTGCAATCTCAGAGTTAGCAATTACTGCTAAAGATGTTGCAGAAATTGTTTCTCTCGTGGCACAAGGCGAACTGACGGATAAATTGGCCCGACAAGTTGTTGAAGGTGTAATTGCTGGCGAAGGCACTCCTGCTCAAGTTATTTCTGCGCGTGGCATCAAAGTAGTAAATGATGATGGCGCATTGATGGCTGCAATTGAAAAAGTTTGCTCTGAACAATCTGAAACTGCTGACAAGGTTCGCAATGGACATTTGCCTGCAGCGGGTGCACTAATTGGCGCAGTCATGAAAGAAACAAAGGGCCAAGCAGATGCAGCTCGAGTTCGAGAGCTTCTACTTGGCCACCTTGGTCAAGCTGCTAATTAACTAGTTTCAGTGAGCAACAACGCCTTCGGTTTCCACAACAGCTTCTTTTCCAATATTAATAAAGAAGAAAAGAACTACAGCGCCGACTAACAAGAGCACCGAGCTGACTGTAAATGCCACTGTGAAGCCGTGAGTAATACCAAATGTTTGGGCTTTATCTGGGTTACTTGTCATATACGTCGTTGCAGCTGTTGCAGCAACAGTATTAAGTAAGGCTGTACCGAGTGATCCACCAACCTGCTGGCTGGTATTGAGAAGTGCACTTGCAACACCTGCATCACGATTTCCAACTCCATGAAGTGAAGTTGTGGATAATGGAATAAATACAAGCGCCATGCCGCTAGACATGATCAGCAGTGATGGCAATACGTGAGTTACGTATGAAGTTTCTGGAGTGATACGAGTGAGCAATAGCAATCCAACTGCGGCTGCAACTAATCCTGGAACCATAAGTGGCTTAGGTCCAACTTTTGGAAGTAATTGTGACGCTACGCCGGCAAAAACAATAATGCCTGCAGTAAATGGTAAGAATGCAAAGCCTGAACGCAGTGGTGTGTATCCAAGAACTGTTTGTAAATACAGACCCAAGAATAAGAACATTGAAAATAGTCCCGCACCAACAACGAGTGAACCGAGGTATGAGCCACCACGGTTGCGCTCGGTGATGACACGCATCGGCATCAATGGATTAGCAACCTTGCTTTCAATCATTACAAATGCGATCAAGAGAATCGCTGCTACACCTAGGAAGGACAGTGTTATTCCACTTGACCAGCCTTTGCTCGCGGCTTCATTAAATCCGTAGACGAGTGCGAATAAACCAGCTGAGGCAGTAAAGACGCCTGGCAAGTCATAACTGTGATCGCCGCCAGCTTTAGATTCGTGGACATATTTAATTGCTAAGAGCGCAGCAACAATTGCAATAGGAGCGTTCACTCCAAGACACCAGCGCCATGAAAAGTACTCAGTGAGCGTGCCACCCAGAATTAATCCAATTGCGGCACCGCCACCCGAAATTGCGCCGTACACACCAAAGGCACGCGCACGTTCTTTTGGATCAGTAAATGTAACGCTGACAATTGAAAGAGCAGCAGGTGCGAGTAATGCACCAAAGACTCCTTGTAATCCGCGAGATGCAAAGAGCAGCGCTTGTGTCGATGCGATTCCACCAAGTGCTGATGCAGCTGCAAAACCGATGAGGCCAATCATGAATATTTTCTTGCGACCGACGAAGTCTGCGATGCGTCCGCCTAATAGTAGGAGCGAACCAAATGCAAGGGTGTAAGCCGTGATTACCCATTGTTGATTTGCATCGGAAATACCAAGGTCAGCCTTCGCACTTGGAATTGCAATATTGACGATTGAGCTATCAAGCACAACCATTAATTGAGCGACAGCGATTACGAGAAGAGTGCGCCAGCGATCTGGTGCCTGGCCTGCTGGATAGTGTGGGTTGGTCACGCAAAAGCTCCAATTCAGATTAAATTTATTGTTATTAAGAGGATAGAATTATGTCATGTCTAACATGAAGCCGCGCTCTGGTCTTGTCACAGATGGATTAGAACGCGCACCTGCACGGGGAATGTTACGTGCTGTGGGAATGGGAGATGAAGATTGGGTTAAACCTCAGATTGGTATTGCATCATCCTGGAATGAAATTACTCCATGCAATCTTTCTCTGGATCGATTAGCAAAAGCTTCGCGCCAGGGTGTTATTGACGCTGGCGGATTTCCAATGCAATTCGGAACGATTTCGGTCTCTGATGGAATTTCGATGGGCCATGAAGGAATGCACTTTTCACTTGTTTCACGTGAAGTAATTGCGGACTCTGTTGAAACAGTGATGCAAGCAGAGCGCCTTGATGGAATGGTTACTTTTGCTGGTTGCGATAAATCGCTGCCAGGAATGATGATGGCTGCGGCGCGCATTGATGTAGCAAGTGTTTTTGTCTACGCAGGTTCAACTCTTCCTGGCCAAGTAGACGGAAAAGATGTCACGATTATTGATGCATTTGAAGCAGTTGGTGCATGCGCAAGAGGATTAATCACTCAAGAGCGTGTGGATCAAATCGAACGTGCGATCTGTCCTGGCGAAGGTGCATGCGGTGGCATGTATACAGCCAACACAATGGCAACTGTTGGAGAGGCTATTGGATTATCTCTCCCGGGATCTGCAGCGCCTCCAGCCGTTGATCGTCGTCGCGATGCTTACGCCGTTAAATCAGGGGCTGCAGTTGTTAATTTAATTAAGCAGGGAATCACTACGCGCGATATTTTGACCAAGCGCGCTTTCGAGAACGCAATCACTGCAGTAATGGCACTTGGTGGTTCAACAAATGCAGTGCTGCACTTATTGGCAATTGCTCATGAAGCAGATGTAGATCTTTCACTCGATGATTTCCACCGAATTGGTTCAAAGGTACCTTTGCTCGGAGATCTCAAGCCATTCGGCCGATTTGTTATGAGTGATCTCGACAAAGTTGGTGGAATCCCAGTGGTACTAAAGGGATTGTTAGATGCTGGTTTGTTGCATGGAGACACGTTAACTGTTACTGGAAAAACAATGGCGGAAAATCTCGCCGATATAAATCCACCAGATCCAGATGGTGAAATTTTGCGCGCAATTTCAAAACCGCTATCAACTGATATTGGAATTACGATTCTTAAAGGTTCGCTATCGCCAGATGGTGCAGTCTGTAAGACAGCGGGCATTGGCGTCAAAAGCTTTGAGGGTCCTGCGCGCGTCTTTGAACGCGAACAAGCGGCGATGCAAGCTCTTGAAGATGGAACGATTCAATCGGGTGATGTAATTGTTATTCGCTATGAAGGCCCAAAGGGTGGACCAGGAATGCGTGAGATGCTCATGATTACTGGCGCAATCAAAGGTGCGGGTCTTGGAAAATCTGTTTTACTCCTAACGGATGGCAGATTCTCAGGTGGCTCAACTGGATTGTGTGTTGGCCACGTTGCACCAGAAGCAGTAGATGGTGGACCAATTGCATTTATTAAAGATGGCGATCGTGTAAAGATTGATACGGTCAATCGGACCTTAGATTTATTGGTAGATGCAACCGAACTCGAAAAACGAAAAGTTGGTTGGAAACCATTGCCACATAAGTACACCCGCGGCGTATTGGCTAAATACTCCAAACTTGTCGGATCTGCCTCAAAAGGTGCGGTCTGCGACTAACCCCTCCCAAATTCTGAGATGTTTCAACTTGGGGTTGACGCTTTGAGCCTATCTATTGGAGAATAAGTCCATGACAACACAGTCCAATCGCCTCGTGGTGGTGATTTAAAAGCGCGTGATCTAGCAAAACGATCGCGCGCTACCCTCAGTTGATCTGAGGGTTTTTTACTTTAACGAAGCATCGAGAAAGAAAGGAGAAACGCAAAAGTGAGTAAAGGCCAAGACATTACAAAAAATGGCACGCCCATGAATGGTGCAACGAGTTTGGTTAAATCACTTGAAGCTGCAGGTGTTGACGTAATGTTCGGCATTCCTGGCGGTGCGATTCTTCCTGCTTACGATCCAATTTTTGATTCAAAAATCAGACACATTCTTGTTCGCCACGAACAAGGTGCTGGACACGCGGCAACTGGTTACGCACAAGTTTCTGGTCGCGCTGGAGTTTGCATTGCAACCTCTGGTCCAGGGGCCACAAATTTAGTTACACCACTTGCAGATGCGGCAATGGATTCTGTTCCACTCGTTGCGATTACTGGTCAAGTCCCAAGTGCTGCTATTGGAACGGATGCATTTCAAGAAGCAGACATTCGCGGCATCACAATGCCTTTTACAAAGCATAATTATTTAGTAACAGATCCTGCGGAAATTCCTCGCGCAATTGCAGAAGCTTTCCATATCGCAACTACTGGACGCCCAGGCCCCGTATTAGTTGATATCGCCAAAGACGCTCTTCAAAAAGAAACTGTATTTAATTGGCCTGAATCTATTTCGCTCAAGGGATATCAGCCAAAGCTGCAACCGAATGCGCAATCGATATCTGATGCAGCGGCTTTAATTACACAATCACATCGTCCAGTATTTTATGTGGGCGGCGGAATAATGAAAGCAAACGCTTCAAAAGAGTTACGCGAAATTGCAGAATTACTAGGCGCACCAGTAGTTACAACTTTGATGGCCCTTGGTTCATTTCCTCATAGCCACCCATTACACATGGGCATGCCTGGAATGCACGGATCAGTTGCTGCTGTAACAACACTACAAAAATCTGATCTTCTTATAACTCTTGGCGCACGATTTGATGATCGCGTTACTGGAAAACTTTCTACTTTTGCAGTTAATGCAAAAGTTATTCATTGCGATGTTGATCCAGCCGAAATAGGCAAGAATCGATTTGCTGATGTTGCAGTTGTCGGGGATTTAAAGCACACATTAATCGCACTTATTCCGGCGCTTAAGGCTGCACTAGCTAAGAATCGTCCAGATTTGTCAACATGGTTACGCCAAGTAAATAACCTAAAGAGCACCTATCCATTGGGTTATGACAAGCCAACAGATGGATCGGTTTCTCCTCAATACGTCATCGAACGTATTGGAAAATTATCAGCGCCGGATAGCATCTATGTTGCAGGCGTTGGACAACATCAAATGTGGGCAGCGCAATTTGTTCCTTACGAACTTCCGCGTACTTGGTTAAATTCTGGTGGACTCGGAACCATGGGATATTCCGTACCTGCTGCAATGGGCGCAAAAGTTGCTGCGCCAGATACAACTGTGTGGTCAATCGACGGCGATGGCTGTTTCCAAATGACTAATCAAGAATTAGTTACCTGCGCCCTTAATAATATTCCGATTAAAGTTGCAATTATTAATAACGAAAGTCTTGGCATGGTTCGTCAGTGGCAGACACTCTTTTATGAAGGCCGCTATTCCAATACAAACCTTGAATCAAAGCGTGTGCCAGATTTTCCTAAATTGGCCGATGCCATGGGTTGTGTTGGTTTGAGTTGCGATCGTCCAGAAGATGTTGATAAAACAATTGAAAAGGCGCTCTCGATTAACAATCAACCAGTAGTAGTTGATTTCAGAGTTCATCGTGATGCAATGGTGTGGCCAATGGTTGCAGCCGGCACTTCCAATGATGACATCATGATCGCGCGCGAAATGGCGCCTGACTGGGATTCGCAGGAGCTCTAATGAGTAAACATATTCTCGAAGTTTTGGTTGAAAACTCACCTGGTGTACTCGCACGAGTTGCTGGACTCTTCTCACGTCGCGCATACAACATCGATGCATTAACAGTAGGCCCTACTAAAGATCCTGCAATCTCAAAGATGCAAATTGATGTGGATGTAGAAGGCCATGCTCTCGAACAAGTTATCTCTCAATTAGACAAGTTGATCAATGTCATTTCGATCAAAGAAATCTTGCCTGCTAATGTAAAACCAGCACCAACCGATACTCAACCTGATTATCAAAACTAACACCAACACACATAAGGAGAAATACCGTGGCAACGATGTATCACGAAGAGGATGCTGATCTATCAATTATCCAAGCTCGCAAAGTTGCGATCATTGGCTACGGATCTCAAGGTCATGCTCACGCATTAAATTTGCGTGACAGTGGTGTTGATGTTCGTGTTGGCCTCAAAGATGGTTCAACATCACGGGCTAAGGCTGAAGCAGAAGGTCTTAAAGTTACAAGCGTTGCTGAAGCAGTTAAAGAAGCTACCGTAATCATGATTTTGGCGCCAGATCATTTGCAACGTCACATATATACAGAGTCAATCTTGCCAAACCTTAAAGATGGCGATGCGCTTTTCTTTGGTCATGGATTTAATATTCGTTTTGGTTACATCAAGCCAACCACATCCGTTGATGTTGCAATGGTTGCGCCAAAGGGACCTGGACACCTTGTACGTCGCGAATACGAAGCTGGTCGTGGTGTTCCAGTGATCGTTGCAGTAGAGCAAGATGCAACCGGATCTGCATGGCCGCTCACACTTTCATATGCGAAGGCAATTGGCGGTTTGCGTGCAGGCGGAATTCTGACAACATTTACAGAAGAAACAGAAACTGATCTTTTTGGTGAGCAGTCAGTTCTATGTGGTGGAGCTTCACAACTAGTTATGTATGGCTTCGAAACACTCGTTGAAGCGGGTTACCAACCAGAAGTTGCTTACTTTGAATGTCTTCACGAACTTAAGTTAATCGTTGACTTGATGTACGAAGGTGGAATCGCAAAGCAGCGTTGGTCTGTATCTGACACGGCTGAATTCGGAGATTATGTCTCAGGTCCACGCGTTATCGATCCACATGTAAAAGAGAACATGAAGGCAGTACTCGCTGATATTCAAAGTGGTGCTTTTGCAAAGCGCTTCATTGATGACCTAGAAAACGGCGGAAAAGAGTTTAAAACTTTGCGTGCAAAGGGTGAAACACATCCAATCGAAGCTGTAGGTCGCGAACTTCGTAAGATGATGTCGTGGGTTAAGGCTTCAAATAAAGATGATTACAAAGAAGGAACGGCTGCGCGTGGCTAAACCTGTCGTACTCATCGCTGAAGAACTAAGTCCAGCAACTGTTGGAGCACTTGGTTCAGATTTCGAAATCCGTTATTGCGACGGAGCAAATCGAGATGAACTTCTCGCTGCACTGAAATTAGGCGTTGATGCGGTACTTATTCGTTCTGCAACAAAGATGGATGCAGAAGCGATTGGTGTTGCGGCTGGTTTAAGAGTTATCGCTCGTGCTGGAGTTGGACTAGATAACGTAGATATCCCAGCAGCAACGGCAGCAAAAGTTATGGTGATCAATGCACCAACTTCAAATATCGTAAGTGCTGCAGAACTTGCTATTGCTTTAATGATGGCAAGTGCACGAAATGTATCTGCGGCACACGCATCACTTCGTGCTGGAAAATGGGCTAGATCAAAATTTAGCGGAACTGAAATCTTTGAGAAAACACTTGGAATTGTTGGTTTTGGAAAGATAGGTCAGCTAGTAGCCCACCGAATGAAGGCATTTGGCATGAATGTAATTGCTTATGATCCATATCTGACTGCTGAAAAAGTTTCCGCACTTGGTGTAACACTTGTTGAATTAGATGAGTTACTTAAAAAATCTGACTTCATCACAATTCATCTTCCAAAAACCAAAGAGACTCTTAACTTAATTGGCGAAGACGCTCTGTCTAAAGTGAAACCAACAGTGCACATTGTTAATGCTGCACGAGGGGGAGTATTGGACGAAGCGGCGCTTTATAAAGCAATTACTGAAGGTCGTGTTGCAGGTGCAGGACTTGATGTTTACTCATCAGAACCCTGCACGGATTCACCATTGTTCTCACTTGATCAAGTTGTTGCAACGCCTCACTTGGGCGCGTCAACGGAGGAAGCACAGGAACGTGCTGGAATCGACGTTGCACACTCTGTTCGCAAAGCACTTGCTGGCGAATCTGTCCCTGATGCCGTGAACGCGTAAGGATAAATTATGTCAAAGAGTTTTAATTTAGCAGTTATTGCTGGCGATGGAATCGGTCCAGAAGTAGTGGCAGAAGGCATCAAAGTGCTCGACGCCGTTGGCAAGAAGTACGCAACAACTTTTAATAAAACTACTTTCGATCTGGGCGCCGGTTACTGGCATAAGACTGGCGAAGTTTTGCCAGATTCAATTCTGAAAGAAATAGCAAAGGCAGATGTGATTCTTTTGGGCGCAGTTGGAGATCCGACAGTCCCAAGTGGCGTATTAGAACGTGGTTTGTTGCTTAAATTACGTTTCGCTTTTGATCATTATATTAATTTACGACCTGCTCGTTTAATGCCGGGAGTAGTTTCCCCACTTGCTACTAAACAACCAATTGATTTCATAGTTGTTCGCGAAGGAACTGAAGGTCCATACGTTGGTGCGGGTGGAGTACTTGCAGAAGGAACGGATGCTGAAATTGCGACTGAAGAGAGTCTTAATACTCGCCGCGGCGCGGAACGAGTGATTCGTGATGCTTTTAGTCGCGCCATGCTTCGCGATCGCAAAAAACTTACTTTGGTTCATAAAAACAACGTCCTGACACGTGCTGGCGGATTATGGACAAGAACGTTTAACGAAGTCGCCAAAGAATTCCCACAAGTAACAACTGATTACTTGCATGTTGATGCTGCATCTATGTTTTTTGTAACAAATCCTGAAAGATTTGATGTTGTTGTCACTGATAATTTGTTCGGAGATATTTTGACAGATATTGCCGCTGCAATCTGTGGTGGTATCGGATTAGCAGCATCTGGAAATATCAATCCAACTGGCAAGTTCCCATCAATGTTCGAACCAGTACACGGTTCAGCGCCTGATATTGCTGGAAAAAATATTGCAGACCCAACCGCCACCGTTATGTCAGTTGCAATGATGCTTGATCACTTAGGACTAACTGATGCTGCCCGCGACGTTGAGCGCGCAGTAGCCGCTGATTTAGTTTCACGCGGTGACAAAAAGCGCAGTACAAGTGAAGTTGGAGACGCGCTGGTTGCAGCGTTATAAATCCATGAAAATTTCATTAAATCCACACGCAAAAGATGCAGCGACCCGTGAAGCACTCGTTGCCGAAGGTGGTTTTGGAAAGCACTACACGGATCACATGGTTGTATGCGAGTGGAGCGAAAAAGATGGTTGGTCAGAACCAGAGTTAAAAGCTTACGGACCAATTTCACTTGATCCAGCAACAGCAGTTTTTCATTATGGCCAAGAAATTTTCGAGGGCATGAAGGCGTATCGTCAACCAGATGGTGGAATAGGTTTGTTTCGCCCTGATGCAAATGCCCGTCGTTTTGCAAAATCAGCAAATCGATTAGCACTGCCAGAATTTCCAGAAGATTTATTTATCGAAACTGTTGAGACACTTGTTAAGCAAGATGCAGGTTGGGTACCAAATAAAGTTGGAGAAGCTCTTTATATTCGCCCCTTTATGATTGCAACTGAAGTTGGTTTAGGCGTTCGCCCATCTAATAAAGCGTTATACATGTTAATTGCCACACCTGCTGGTGCCTACTTTGATCCAACTAAAGCGGTCAATGTTTGGATTTCAACTGAGTATGTACGTGCCGCGCAAGGTGGAACTGGCGAAGCAAAGTGCGGTGGGAATTACGCTGCTTCATTAGTCGCACAAAAAGCTGCGGCTGAACAAGGTTGCGATCAAGTTGTGTGGATTGACGCAATAGAACGTAAGTGGGTTGAGGAAATGGGCGGAATGAATCTTTATTTCGTCAAAGGTTCTGGCGCCGATGCAACTGTGATTACTCCAAAATTAACTGGAACACTCTTGCCTGGAATTACTCGCGATTCAATTCTTTCGGTTGCAAAAGATCTTGGATACAAAACTGAAGAAGTCATGCTCAGCATTGATGATTGGCGAGACGGTGTGGCATCTGGTGAGATCACCGAGATTTTTGCGTGCGGTACTGCAGCTGTTGTTTCTCCTGTAGGAACGGCAAAGAGCGCGATGGGCACCTGGGTAACTGGCGATGGCCAACCTGGAAAAATCACTATGCAAATTCGTAATCACTTGCTTGGAATTCAGCATGGTTCGATTCCTGATTCACATAAGTGGATGCGTAAGGTGATCTAATGTCTGTAAACGATGCATTTCATATATACGACACAACCCTGCGCGATGGTGCCCAGCAAGAAGGTTTGAATTTATCTGTTCAAGATAAGTTGGCAATTGCGCGTCATCTTGATGATTTGGGCGTTGGATTTATTGAAGGCGGATGGCCCGGTGCAAACCCTAAAGACACTGAGTTTTTTGCACGTGCAAAAAAAGAATTAAAACTTAAAAACGCAACCTTTGTCGCCTTCGGTGCCACGCGACGCCCTAATGTAAAAGCCGCAGATGATGTGCTGCTTGGCGCCCTTCGAGATAGTGGAGCACCAGCCGTAACTTTGGTCGCAAAGGCGTTTGACCGCCATGTTGATCTGGCGTTAAAAACAACACTAGATGAAAATCTTGCGATGATTAAAGACTCAGTAGAACATTTGAGAGCCGAAGGTCAGCGCGTTTTTCTTGACGCTGAACACTTCTTTGACGGATATCGCTCTAATCGCTCATATGCGTTAGAAGTTATTCGCGTTGCCACTGAAGCTGGAGCAGATGTGGTTGCGCTCTGTGACACAAATGGTGGGATGCTTCCCGATGAACTTTCACAAGTTGTGCACGATGTTTTGCAAGCAAGTAAGGCACGCCTTGGAATTCATTGTCACAATGACACAGGCTGCGCAGTGGCAAACTCAATGGCTGCAATTGCTGCCGGTGCTACGCATGTCCAAGGAACTTTAAATGGATATGGCGAAAGAACGGGAAATGCTGATCTGGTCACAATAATTGCAAATCTTGAATTAAAGAAAGAACAACTGGTGCTTCCAAAAGATGCCTTGCGAGAAGCATTTAGAATTTCCCATGCAGTTGCAGAAGTAACAAATGTTTCTTCAAGTGCTCGCCAGCCATATGTGGGTATCTCTGCATTTGCACACAAAGCAGGATTGCATGCAAGTGCAATTAAAGTAGATCCATCTCTCTATCAACACGAAGATCCTGAATCAGTTGGTAACGATATGCGAATGCTTGTATCTGACATGGCTGGCCGTGCATCAATTGAGTTGAAGTCCCTCGAACTCGGAGTCGATCTAGGTGGAGATCGCGAACTAATTGGTCGTGTCGTAGACCGCGTTAAAGAACTTGAGGCACAAGGTTTTACTTTCGAAGCGGCCGATGCATCATTTGAACTTTTACTTATTGAAGAACAATCTGGAAAACGTCCATCATTTTTTGCCATTAACCATTGGGCAACTACAACCGAACGCACATCAGCATCTGCAATAACAACAAAAGCAGAGGTCAGTGTTACTGCGCAGGGGAAAGAATTCACCTGTAGCGGTTCAGGAAATGGTCCAGTAAACGCCATCGACAATGCACTTCGTACAGGACTTAAACAGTTCTATCCGGAACTGGAAGTTCTAGAGCTCACCGATTACAAGGTTCGAATTCTCGAAGGACGTTTAGGAACCGGTGCGATTACTCGCGTGCTCGTAGAAACCAGTGACGGCAAGGGTGAGTGGAACACAATCGGTGTTCATGAAAATATCATCGCCGCCTCAGCGATGGCTCTTGAAGATGCGCTTACATTCGGCCTTCTGCGTCAAGGTCGTAAACCCGAGTAATCTTTACCTATGCCCACACATACATTAGATGATGTACGTGTGGCTTTTGAAAATAATTTACATACAAAACGTGATCTTTCACTACACACGATTCGTGCCTACGTTGGTGACTTAGAGAGTTTCTTTAACCATCTACAGGCATTGGGAATTTCAGATATTCAATCTATTGATATCTCACACATTCGTTCATGGTTGGCAAATATTTCAGTTAAAGGCGGCGCAAGAACCACACTTGCCAGGCGCGCAGTAACTATCCGACTTTTTACTAAGTGGGCTCATAAGAATGGATATTTACCCAAAGACATTGGCATAACTCTTGCAACTCCAAAGAGTCACAGAGTTTTACCTGATGTTCTCACTGTGAGGGACGCAAGAGATCTGATGGAATCTATGGCTATGCGAGCAGGTGAAGAAGATTCCCCGTTAGCTATTCGCGATAGTGCGATGCTTGAGATTTTGTATGCCAGTGGTGCACGCGTTGCAGAGTTGTGCGGTTTAAATTTTGAAGATATTGATTATGATCGACAAGCCATTAAGGTAATTGGTAAAGGAAATAAAGAGCGCTCAATTCCTATTGGAATTCCGGCGATGAAAGCTTTAAAAAATTGGATTGATAATGCACGCCCGCAGATTGCATCTGATAAATCTGGTTTGGCGCTCTTTCTTGGCACCAGAGGAAAACGAATTGATCAACGCACTGTGCGGACAGTTGTATATGAAGCCCTGAGCGCAATTGAAGGTTTAGAACGTTTAGGACCACATGCACTACGACATTCAGCGGCTACACATTTGCTAGAAGGTGGTGCAGATTTACGAACTGTTCAGGAAATATTGGGTCACGCATCTCTTGCTACAACACAGATTTATACCCATGTTTCTACTGAACGGTTACAAAAAGCGTACAAGCAGGCTCACCCTCGCGCATAACGAGTGGATTTTGCACTCTCGAACCTCAGGTAAGATTTCACTCGCACCAGAGCAATCTGGTGACTTCTCAGCACTCATTCGACGTAGTCGAAAATCATTTCGGTCCAGTTCGCTGGTAGATGAAGAGTGCGACGGGTTTAACAAATTGTTAAACCATTAACCGAGCGGGTTATTTTTTGCTAAGCAAAAATAACCTATGAAGGAGCACGCCATCATGGCAGTTGTAACAATGCGAGAACTCCTCGACAGTGGAGTCCACTTCGGACATCAGACACGTCGCTGGAATCCAAAGATGAAGCGTTTTATTTTCACAGAACGCAATGGCATCTACATCATCGATATCCAACAATCACTTGCACTCATTGATAGTGCATATGAATTTGTTAAAGATGTCGTTGCAAAAGGCGGACACGTTTTGTTCGTCGGAACTAAGAAAGCAGCACAAGAGCCAATAATTGCTCAGGCTGCACGAGTTGGAATGCCAACTGTGACTGAGCGTTGGCTCGGCGGTATGTTGACTAACTTTCCAACTGTTTACAAGCGTATTTTGCGCCTAAAGGAACTAGAAGCTCTCGAAGCAACTAATGACATGTTGCTGACAAAGAAAGAACTATTAGTACTCCGTCGTGAGCGCGAAAAACTTCATAAGAACCTTGATGGAATCCGCGATATGACTAAGTTGCCAAGTGCGATTTGGGTTGTAGATACCAAAAAAGAGCACTTAGCTGTTGCCGAAGCCAAAAAGCTCGGCATTCCAGTAATTGCAATCTTGGATACAAATTGCGATCCAGACGAAGTTGATTTCAAGATTCCTGGTAACGATGACGCAATACGTTCAATCGGATTGCTTACTCGCGTCATAACTGATGCAATTGTTGCGGGCCTACAAGCGCGTTCTGCAGTTGTAAAAGAAGAAACTAAGACAGAAGCGCCTGCTGTTGCTGCTAACGAACCATTAGCTGACTGGGAAAAAGAAGCTGTTGATACAGCACCAACAACTCCTGTGGAGGCTTAACACGTGGCTTATACAGCAGAAGATGTAAAGAGATTGCGTGAAGCAACTGCAGCAGGAATGCTCGATTGCAAAAAAGCACTTGATGAAGCAGATGGTGATTATGACAAAGCCATAGACATCATTCGCGTCAAAGGACTCAAAGGAGTCACGAAGCGCGAAGGCCGTCTGACCTCTAATGGTTTAGTGGTCGCAAAAGTTTCAGGAGATGTTGGAGTTATGCTCGAACTCAACTGCGAAACCGACTTTGTTGCTAAGGGCGAACGCTTTATCGCACTCGGGGATGAGTTAGTTGATCATCTTCTTTCTTCAAAAACAGATTCTGTAGACGCTTTCCTTGCCTCAACAATGGCAAATGGCAAGAGCGTTCAAGCCGTTATTGATGAAGGCAACGCGACTCTTGGCGAGAAGATAGAAATTCGTAATGTGGCAGTCGTTAATGGACCAGTTGGTTTGTACTTACATAAAACCAGCCCGGATCTTCCACCTCAAGTTGGCGTACTAGTTTCCCTTGTTAAAGAAGCAGCAGAGGTAGGTAAGGACGTTGCACAGCACATCGCAGCATTTGCACCTAAATTCGTTCATCGTGAAGATGTTCCAGCTGATCTGATTGAGAACGAGCGCCGTATTGCTGAAGAAACTGCACGTGAAGAGGGCAAACCAGAGGCATCACTTTCAAAAATTATTGAAGGTCGAGTCACTGGTTTTGTTAAGGAAGTTAGCTTGATTGAACAAGCTTTCGCTAAAGATGCCAAGAAGACCGTGAAGCAGATCCTCGATGAAGCAGGAACCGCCGTCAAGGCTTTCCACCGTTTCCGCGTAGGTCAGTAAACTATCTTCTGTAATACCTGAAGTTTTGAAAGGAGCACTCATGCCCGGTACTAGAGGTAAATACGGGCGAGTGCTCCTTAAACTTTCCGGAGAAGTATTCGGTGGAGAAAAAGGCATCGGTGTTGATCCTGATGTTGTCCAAGATGTCGCAAAACAAATCGCCGATGTTGTTCGTTCCGGAGTACAGATAAGCATTGTCGTTGGTGGCGGAAATTACTTCCGTGGCGCAGAGTTACAACAGCGTGGCATGGATCGCGCTCGTGCTGATTACATGGGAATGCTCGGAACAGTAATGAACTGTTTGGCTCTACAAGATTTCTTGGAAAAAGAAGGCGTTGATACTCGCGTGCAAACTGCCATCACAATGGGACAAGTTGCAGAGCCATACATTCCACGTCGAGCAATTCGTCACCTAGAAAAGGGCCGCGTTGTTATTTTTGGCGCGGGCGCGGGAATGCCATTTTTCACAACCGATACAGTCGCTGCTCAGCGTGCACTTGAAGTTGGTTCGGAAGCATTACTTCTTGCAAAAAGTGGTGTTGATGGTGTGTACAACGCTGATCCAAAGAAGGACCCAACTGCCAAGAAGTACGACACCATTTCTTATGATGAGGTATTACGTAATTCTTTAGCTGTTGCAGATGCAGCAGCATTTAGTTTGTGCCGTGAGAATAAATTACCAATCGTGGTGTTTGATCTCATGACAAAAGGAAACATCGGTCGCGCGGTACGTGGTGAAACGATCGGAACCCTTGTCGCGTAAGCGATGAGGTTACTAAGGAGTCCTGATGTCAGATATAACAACTCTATTAAAAGATGCAGAAACCAAGATGAATAAAGCTGTTGAAGTTGCAAAAGATGATTTTGGTGCAATTCGCACAGGCCGTGCGCATCCATCGCTTTTTAATAAAATTATGGTTGATTATTACGGTACATATACATCTCTTTCGCAACTCGCATCTATTCAAGTACCTGAAGCTCGCATGGCACTTGTTTCTCCATTTGATAAAGGCGCAATGGCATCAATTGAAAAGGCCATTCGCGATTCAGATCTTGGAGTGAACCCAGGTAGCGATGGCGTTGTGATTCGAGTTAATTTCCCACAACTAACGGAGGAGCGCCGCAAGGATTACATCAAAGTTGCGCGCACTAAGGCTGAAGATTCAAAGATTTCAATGCGCAATATCCGTCGTGCTGCAAAAGAATCAATTGAAAAATTGGAAAAAGATGGTCACATTGGGAAAGACGATTTAGCACGCGGTGAAAAGGAATTAGAAAAAATTACTGGAGATCATGTTGCAAAGATTGACGACCTACTCAAGCATAAGGAGAGCGAACTTCTCGAAGTTTGAGAATCGCAAATCTGACGTGTCTGATCTGCATTCAATTAATGAAGCCATAAACGCTAAGGCTGGGCGCAAACTTCTGCCATCAATTCTTGTAAGTCTGACTCTGGTTGCCCTGGTGTGGCTGACTCTTGCTTATGCACGCGTTCTCTTTGCGGTGTTAATTGCCATTGCTGTTTCACTTGGAGTTCGTGAAATTGCTCGAGCTTTTTCTGCAGCAGGTACTCGCATTTCAATGCGCACATTAGTAGTTGCAACGTGTGGACTTACTTATGCGTCGTGGAGCGCTGGGGTTGAAGGACTCGCACTTGCTACTGCTATCGCATTGCCAGTTCTGTTGATTTCTAGATTAAGAAAAGGTCCACAGGATTTTGTCAAAAGTGCCACAGCAACAACGTTGGCACTTATTTATTTACCATTTTTTGCAGGTTTCTTAGTTTTATTGGCTCGTCCAGATGACGGTTTAGCGCGCGTAATGACTTTCGTAATTCTTGTGGGTTGCAACGACACATTTGGTTATCTTGTAGGTGTGATGATTGGTCGACATCCGCTCGTGCCAACTATTAGTCCCAAGAAATCATGGGAAGGTTTAATGGGATCAATAGCATTCACATGCCTTGGTGGTGCTCTAAGTTTTTACTACATTCTTGATCTTCAATGGTGGGTTGGAATCATCGTCGGTCTGATGATTGTTTTCACAGCAACAAGTGGTGACCTCATTGAAAGTGCAATGAAACGTGATCTTTCACTCAAAGATATGGGCTCACTTTTGCCAGGTCATGGCGGCATGTTAGATCGCCTTGATTCAGTTTTGCTTTCAGCGCCAGCACTGTATTTGGCACTAGAACTCGTTAAGCGTTTCTCATGACCGAAATAAAACTAGTCTTCGACGAGCCAGTTCAAAGAAAAAAAGCACCGAAGCACCTCGCTGATTACTCACCCGAAGATCGTCGGGAAATGGCAACAGGTTTAGGTTTACCCGCCTTTAGAGCAAACCAAATTGCAAATCATTACTTCACGCATCTATCAAGTGATCCAAGTGACTGGACTGATATTCCAGCATCAATGCACGAACAAATTCGTGAACACTTCATTCCTCAGATGATTAGCCTTGTTCGTTCTGTTACGTGCGATAACGGCATGACGCGAAAAGATCTCTGGAAATTACACGATGGAGTTCTAGTTGAAAGCGTATTGATGCGATACACAGATCGCACAACTGTTTGTATTTCTTCTCAGGCGGGGTGTGGCATGAATTGTCCGTTCTGCGCAACGGGACAAGCAGGACTAACCAGAAACTTAAGTGCCGCAGAAATTACAGAACAAATTGTCGCCGCAGCGCGGGCATGTGCCAGTGGTGAATTACCTGGTGGACCAACTCGATTATCCAACGTTGTTTTTATGGGTATGGGCGAACCACTAGCTAATTACAACGCCGTGATGCGAACCGTTCGAAACATAACGACCCCGAATCCAGATGGGTTAGGAATTAGTGCACGCTCTGTAACAGTTTCAACTGTTGGTGTGGTCAATGGAATTGAGAAATTAGCGGAAGAAGGTATTTCTGTTACTTTGGCAGTTTCCCTACACACACCTGATGATGAGTTGAGAGATACCTTGGTCCCGATTAATTCGCGTTGGAAAGTTAAAGAAGTTCTCGCTGCGGCTGACGCTTATGAAAAGAAGACCGGTCGTCGGTACTCAATTGAATACGCAATGATTCGAGATATTAATGATCAATCGTGGCGTGCCGATTTGTTAGGGCGCTTGCTAAAAAATCGCAATGCACACGTTAATTTGATTCCACTTAATCCAACTCCAGGCTCAAAGTGGACAGCTTCTAGACCACAGGATGAAAAAGAGTTCGTAAGAATTCTTGAAGGCTATGGTGTTGCAGTGACGGTTCGAGACACACGAGGTCGTGAAATCGATGGCGCATGTGGCCAATTAGCAGCAGCTGAAAAGGGGAAATCAGAATGACATCTATTAAGGATTTTGCAGATAAATATCAAGAAGCGACAAACTATTTTGAAAATTTAGTTAAATCTTTGAAATCCACTGATCTAGATACAAAAGCACCAGGTGAATGGTCTGCCCGCCAAATAATTCACCACATGGCCGATAGCGAAGCGCAGTCATATGCTCGCTTGCGCCGGATACTTGCAGAACCGGAGGGTTCAGTTATTCAAGGTTACGATGAAGGCGCATGGGCAGAATCAAAGAATCTGGGATATGAAGAATTAGAAATCACACATTCATTTAACGTAACAATTGCTGTCAGAAATGCTTCTGCCGATTTGATACGTCGAATGTCTTTGACAGATTTGGAAAAATACGGCACCCACACCGAGCGAGGAAAATTCACAATCAATGATTGGTTGAAAGCTTATTCAAATCATCCACTTGATCATGGCTCACAACTTGAACGAGCAATTAAAGGCCTTCCTTAAAGTAATTTTTCAATCAGTTTGCCGAGCAGACTTGGCCGTTTCGTGATTTTTTCTTCAATGTCTGCAAGTTCAGAGAGTTTGATTCCTAAATTAACGCCAAGCCATCTAAATGGTTCAGGTTCCCACTTCGCGCTCTTCCATCCGACATACGGCAAGGATGCGCGCACACTATTTTTATCAAGAATGAGATCTGCCATTGAATTGGCTGCAAGATAAGAAAGTGATACGCCATCTCCAACGTATCCACCAAATGCTCCAAAGTGGCCATCCCACTGCAGGTATGGTGACCAATCACGTTTAATAACAACAGCCCCACCCCATGCGTGCGTAAATGAATAATTCTTTAAATCTGGAAACCATTGGATAGCTGTCTCTCGAAGTTGTTTGTGAATCTTTGCGTGCTGCTCTGATTTGTTGCTGCGAGCAGAACCCCATCTATATGGCGCACCTCGTCCACCCATAGCTATTCGATTATCAGAAGTTCTTTGTGCATAAGTAACGAGGTGTCGATTTTCATGGAAAGTTTCTCGAGCCTCTAATCCGTATTTCTTCCAAAACTCATCAGGAAGTGGTTCAGTGGCAATCATGAGTGAATAAATAGGAATTTGTTCTCTGTTTTTCTCGTGATACGCCTCAGTTGCGCGAACAACAAACTTAGATTCAACGCTCTTGCCCTTCACGCTGACTGAACCATCTGAAGAAATATCAGCATATGTATTTTCAAAAATATGTACACCACGTTTTGCCAAAGATTTAGCAAGGGCAACGACAAGTTGTGTGGGATTAATTGTGGCGCAATCCGGATTAAAGGATGCTCCGACAGTGTCAGACATTCGAATCTGTAGATTAGTTTCGTTGCGATCTAGTACCGATTCGCGGGGGAGTAATCCACTTTTTATGCGCTCAAATTGCGCAGAACTACGGGCAACTGTAAGAGAGCCACTCTTGATAAATGCGACGTTCTCTTCTGATTGTTGGGCGAATTCACCAATTTCATCAATGGATTTTTCAAGTTCGCTATGTAAGTCTGAAATACTCTGCGCACTCACACGCTTTGCTAAGGCAGCGTCATCAATTGGATACAACGCTGAAGCCCAACCACCATTTCTACCGCTTGCTCCCGAACCAACTTCGTGGGCTTCAAGAATTGCGATGGCTAAATCCGGCGATGAGTTAAGAAGATGATGCGCAGTCCACATTCCAGAGAACCCGCCACCAACTATTACGACATCCCACGGGCGATGTAATTCTCCGGGTGTAAAGGTTGGATGAGTTGCGCTGTTCCACCAAAGGCTTGCCTCTGCCTGATTTCCCATATGAGCATTCTAGATGTCACGGCAAAATAACTACACTTTTTTGCCCCTAGGGCGTAATCTCGGGCCATG
>CANHNH010000009.1 GCA_947461995.1 Candidatus Nanopelagicaceae bacterium | reverse complement strand
ATTGCTATCCAGAGAGGCTTGGGACCTTTAGTTTTTGTTGAAGACACAAAGAATCATTACGTGAGATTTACTGTCGATTGGCGAAGGGTTAGATGGGAAGTTTATTAGAAAGGCTAAGCAAAACCGAACCGTACGCGCATATGTAATCCTTCTCACCTCAATTTTCACCTTCACGGGGTCCCCCATTAGGCTTACCTTTGTGAGCCCAACTGCAGTAACCACTATTGCAGTAAATCATTATGGGCAGGTTCAATATCTCGAAGCACTTGAGATGCAGCGCGATCTGCACTCGAAAGTTGCCGAAAAATTTAGAGAAAACACAATCCTGCTTCTAGAACATCCACCCGTATTTACAGCCGGGAAACGAACTTTAGATTTCGAACGCCCAGCCGATGGAACACCGGTAATTAACGTTGATCGTGGTGGGAAAATAACGTGGCACGGTCCCGGACAAATAGTTGGTTATCCAATTCTGAGATTAGCCAAGCCAACTGAGCTAGTTGCATTCGTTCGCGAAATCGAAAGCGCACTAATTGATACATGTAACGAACTTGGATTGCAGGTTCAACAAATTAAAGGACGCTCAGGTGTGTGGGTAAGCGATAAAAAAAGTCCGCGCAAAATTGCTGCAATTGGAATCCGAGTTGCAAAAGGTACGACAATGCATGGCTTTGCCCTCAACGTAAATCCTGATCTGACACCCTTCACTCAGATAATTCCGTGTGGAATCTCTGATGCGGAAGTAACTTCCATGGCACAAGAGTTAGGGCGCGAAATTACGCCTGCAGAAGTATTGCCAATTTTAGAACGCAATCTGCTTTCCACGTTGAGTAAGGTGTGTGTATGACAATCGCCCCTGAGGGTCGCAAAATGATTCGAATTGAAGCGCGCAATGCTCTCGTTCCAATTGAACGTAAACCCGAGTGGATTAAAACGCGTGCAAACATGGGACCTGAGTACACGCGTTTGAGATCACTTGTTAAATCTGAGGGATTGCACACTGTCTGCCAAGAAGCAGCGTGTCCAAATATTTTCGAATGCTGGGAAGATAAAGAAGCTACTTTTTTAATCGGCGGAGAAAAATGCACACGCCGTTGTGATTTTTGCAATATCGATACTGGAAAACCTGATCCCATAGATCGCGAAGAACCACGCAAGGTGGCCGAATCAGTTAAAACTATGGGATTGAAATACGCGACAATTACTGGCGTAACACGAGATGATGTCGAAGATGAAGGCGCATGGCTCTACGCCGAAACAATTCGCAAGGTGCATGAATTAAATCCTGGATGCGGCGTTGAAATGCTGGCTCCAGATTTTCACGCTAATGCAGATTTGCTCAACCAAATATTTGAAACCAAGCCAGAGGTTTTTGCCCACAATCTAGAAACAGTTCCACGAATTTTTAAGAGCATTCGTCCTGCATTTACTTACGAAAAATCACTTCGAGTAATTACGATGGCGCGCGATTTCGGTTTGATCACTAAATCCAATTTAATTTTGGGACTTGGTGAAACCCGTGAAGAAATTTCACAAGCACTCGTTGATTTACGCGGTGCAGGTTGTGATCTCATCACGATTACTCAGTATTTAAGGCCAACAAATCGTCATCATCGAGTTGAACGATGGGTTAAACCTGAAGAGTTCGTCGAACTGGCAGCAGAAGCCAAGGAAGTTGGATTCTTAGGCGTCATGAGCGGACCACTCGTTCGATCTAGTTATCGCGCCGGACGTTTATATAAAGAAGCCATGGCAGCAAGAGCGGATCTTTCGCGTGGCTGATTTGGTCTATCCCCCAGTTGTTATTGCCATCAAATCCTTCTGGAAATACTTAGATCTTCGATTCTCTTTCTCAGGTGAAGAGAACATCCCACAAGATGGTGGAGCAATTCTTGCAATCAACCACATTGGCTATCTAGATTTCGCAATTGTGGGTACGGCTGTTCTTCCGAAAAAACGGTACGTGCGATTTATGGCAAAGAAGGAAATATTCAACAACAAATTAGCAGGACCACTTATGCGCGGCATGCATCACATAAGTGTTGACCGCGGCAATGGCTCCGCATCTTTTGTCGCAGCACTTCGAGCACTTCGTAAAGGTGAAATTATTGGGATTTTTCCTGAAGGTACTATCTCTACAAGTTTTGAAATTAAAGAACTTAAATCCGGTGCGGTCCGACTGGCAATGGCCGCAGGCGTCCCAGTGATTCCAACAATTATTTGGGGAAGCCAAAGAGTCTGGACTAAAGGCGTAAGGAAGAATTTGTTGCGCAAAAGCGTCCCGGTCACTGTTGCATTTAGCGAACCGCTTTTTTTCGCCAAAGATTGCGATGTTGAATCTGAGGAAAGTACATTGCGCCGAGTTCTCATAGCCAGCCTGCGTAAGATCCAAGACGATTATCCAGATTCCCATCAAGGCCAACGATGGGCGCCCGTGCGCCTTGGTGGTACAGCCCCTGCCCCACTAAACTTATGAGCATGTTCAAGCGAAAAAAGAAAAATACAGAAGCTGCGATTAAGACTCCGCGCTTTCAAACTTTTAGAGATGCATACTCTGTAACCAAAAACGTTAAGCCTTGGATCCCGTTTGCCTTGATTGCCGTTTTCGGTGTGATCTGGGCTATCGGTATAGCAATTGGGTTTGCAATCGGACATCCAATATATGTTGCCTTTGTTTCGCTACCTGTTGCATTACTTGCTGCAATGTTTTTCTTCACTCGACAAGCATCAACGGCTGCTTACTCATCTATTGAGGGACAACTCGGTGCCGGTGCTTCCGTGTTAATGGCTATTCGTAAAGGTTGGACAACGACGCCAGCTGTTGCGGTAGCTCGAAATCAAGACATGGTTCACAGAAGTGTCGGTCGAGCAGGAATTGTTCTAGTCGGTGAAGGTTCTCAAGGCGTTAAACAAATGCTGACTGAAGAACGTAGAAAATCCGAACGCTTTGCTCCTGGTGTTCCAATTACTGAAGTAGTTGTTGGAGATTTACAAGGTCAGGTTTCTATACGCAAATTGCAAAAACATCTTGCCAAACTTCCCAAGAAATTATCTGCGCATCAAATGCGCGAAGTTCGTGCACGATTAAAAGCTTTAGGTGGAATGTCTATGCCTGTACCTAAGGGACCAATGCCAAAAGGTGTACGAATTCGTTAATTAGTTAGAACTATTTTGGTTCTGCTCAATCGTTCGTGTATTCCACGGCCATCATCGTCATAGGTAATCGCTGTTATCACGGCAATCATTAACAGGCTCCGAACGAGCGCTTGAAGAATCGTTGGGCGCCCGCCATCTTCAAAATTTACAATTCGCATTCTAAAAATTCTGTGCCCCGCCGACGCTCCCTGCAGAGTGATCAAGAAAAAATATTGGACAAAGAAAATGATGAGTGCCGGTGTTCCTGCGTGCGTGGTTCGCGCCAAGAAGGTGCCTGTCCCGCTAAAAAAGACGATTGCAATCAGGTAGCTCGATAGCCAATCCAGGCTGATGGCGGCAAAGCGCCTGCCTAAACTCACCTCTCGATGCATGCCCTAAGCGTAGTCCCAGAGCGCAAGCCTGTAATTTTGTAACACAGTCGTAACACGTGAGTTATGCCTTTTTCACCTATAACTCGTAGCCTTAACCTAAGCAACCTCAACGAAGTGGTGCGCAATACTGGGATCAAAATCAACTGGGAGAAAAATGTTTAAGAACTCTGCAGAAATTTTTGCATTTATTAAGAAGGAAGACATCAAATTAGTCGATGTACGTTTTATTGACCTTCCTGGAATTCAACATCACTTCAATGTTCCTGTTGAATCTTTCGATGAAGCAGTGTTCACAGATGGACTGATGTTTGATGGATCTTCAATTCGTGGTTTCCAGGCAATTCATGAATCAGATATGAAGTTACTACCAGTGCCTGGTTCAGCATTTGTTGATCCTTTCCGCAAGGAAAAAACTCTTGTCATACTATTTAGCGTTCATAATCCAGTTGATAATTCACCGTACAGCCGCGATCCACGCGGTGTGGTTGCTAAAGCTGTTGAGTATTTACAATCAACAGGAATTGCAGATACTGCTTTCTTCGCACCAGAAGCCGAGTTCTATGTCTTTGATGCGATTCGATTCAAGACAGATATGCACGAGTCGTATCACCACATCGACTCCTACGAAGGAGCTTGGAACACAGGTGCTGAATACGATGCGGATGGAACTCCTAACCGCGGTTATCGCACACGCATTAAAGGTGGGTACTTCCCAGTCTCACCAACAGATCAGTTCGCCGACTTACGAGATGAAATGGTCATGAACCTTGGCAAAGTTGGCTTGCTAGTTGAACGCGCACACCACGAAGTTGGTACCGCGGGTCAAATGGAAATTAACTACCGCTTCAGCGATATTCTCAACGCTGGCGATGATGTGATGAAATTTAAATACATCATTAAGAACACCGCTTGGGAAAATGGCAAGACTGCGACATTTATGCCAAAGCCGCTCTATGGTGACAATGGTTCAGGTATGCACGTTCATCAATCACTCTGGAAAGATGGGAAACCGTTGTTCTTCGGAGATGGGTACGCCGATCTTTCGGACATGGCACGTTGGTATGTTGGTGGCCTGCTCAAGCACGCGCCATCACTGCTTGCATTTACAAATCCAACGGTCAACTCTTACCACCGCTTAGTTCCTGGTTATGAAGCGCCAGTAAACCTTGTTTACTCCGCCCGTAACCGCTCTGCATGTATTCGTATTCCAATTACTGGTTCGAATCCCAAGGCAAAACGAATCGAATTCCGTTGCCCCGATCCATCTTCAAACCCATATCTCGCATTCGCTGCAATGCTTATGGCTGGACTAGATGGAATTCAAAACAAAATCGAACCACCATTGCCAGTTGATAAAGATCTTTACGAACTAGAGGGCGCAGAAGCTGCTGCTATCCCACAAGTACCAGGATCATTAGAAGCAGTACTTAACAACCTCGAAGCAGATCATGACTTCCTGCTTAAAGGTGGCGTCT
Organism: Candidatus Nanopelagicaceae bacterium; assembly: GCA_947461995.1. Taxonomy (GTDB): domain Bacteria; phylum Actinomycetota; class Actinomycetes; order Nanopelagicales; family Nanopelagicaceae; genus Planktophila. The sequence continues at coordinate 25,188 of CANHNH010000009.1, read as the reverse complement.
TTACAAAAGACCTCATTGATACGTGGATTGCATTTAAGCGCACACAAGAAGTTGATTACGTTCGCTTGCGTCCACACCCAGCAGAGTTCGAGCTTTATTACGATCTCTAAAAATTGTAAAAACAAGAACCCCGCTGCTTGTGTGGCGGGGTTTTTGCTATTGTTCACAACATGAATCGGTTAGGCACGTTCTTTTCGAAATTCATTAAGACCGAGAGTTCAAGTGGTGTTGCCCTGCTCATTGCTTGTCTAGTTGCACTAATTTTCGCTAATTCGCCACTTCAGAATTCTTATGACTCTTTATTTAAACCATTTCACAATTTCATCAATGAAGGTTTAATGGCGATTTTTTTCTTTTTAATTGGTTTGGAAATAAAAAGAGAGTTTGCTGAAGGTGAGTTTAAAAATCCTCGAAATGCCGCTCTCCCCGTTTTGGCAGCCATAGGTGGAATGGCTTTACCTGCATTAATTTTTGCTATTTTTAATGCTGGACAAGGCGCAGCTAACGCGTGGGCTATTGCAATGCCAACCGACATAGCTCTCGCTCTAGGTGCACTGGCTCTACTTGGTTCACGCATTGATTCATCACTTAAAATCTTCCTGTTAACTCTTGCGATAGCAGACGATCTCTTTTCAATAATTATTCTCGGTATTTTTTACTCTTCAGGCATTAGTGCAATCAAAATTGCGTCCACAATCGGAGCGGTTTTACTCGCTCTGGCCCTGCCTAGCGGCAAGAAAATTACAACAACACGATTAATCAATTGGATTCACCCGTACAGCGCATTTTTAATCATTCCTCTCTTTGCACTGGCAAATATTGGCGTCTACATCGATTTTTCCAATCTGAAAGAGATTGTTTCATCCTCCATTGCTTCAGGATTAATTTTTGGTCGTGTTATCGGAAAAATTGTGGGTATTACACTGTTTGCCTGGTTAGCAATTCAATTAAAAATTGCCATGAAACCAGCGTCGCTTAGTTATAGAGAAATTGCTGGGGCTGGGGCCCTTGCTGGAATGGGATTAACTGTTTCACTATTTATCGCAGATCTTGCTTTAACTTCTGCGCAAGAATTGGCTCAGGTAAAAGTTGGATTAATTATTGCCGCCATAATTTCTGCAGTGCTGGGCACTTCAATTCTTCGAAAATATTCCGCTAAAAGCGACTAGCTCTCCTGCCGAGCAATCTGCTTCCTACCAAAGAGATAGCGACCCAGAACTCCAATAATCATTGCAAAGATTACGCCAATATTTGCATAGGCCCATGGGCCTTCTTTCCCACCAATTGCACCTAAGAAATAGCCTTGCCAGCTCAGCCACGAAGCAAATGAATTGGTTACGAAACCCCAACCAACAATTGTTGCTGCGAAAACATTAAAAATCGAACTCCAAGTAATGGAGCCGTATCTTCCTTGAGTAGAGAACAAATCCTGCTCGTTATAGCTTTTCTTACGCATCAAAACATCGGTAACAAAGATGGCACTCCACGCTGCAACGGGAACACCTAATGTAATAAGAAAACCTTGGAACGGTACAAAGAAATTATCGGCAATCCAAACGATATAAATCGCTCCAATTAGCATCACAACACCATCGATCGAGGCTGCAATGTGGCGCTTTACTGGAACTCCAAGACTTACCAACGTTAACCCTGATGAATAAAGATCAAGAATTGCGCCACCTACTAAACCTAATATTGCGACTAAAGAGAAAATCACTAAATACCAGGTCGGCAATAAAGTTGTCAGCGCGCCTATTGGATCCATAGCAATAGTTGCGGATAAATCTTTATCGCTGGCAGATAGTGCTGCTCCATAAATAACTAGAACAATTGGAACTATTGATGCTCCTAGAACTGTCCACGCAACTACGGATCTGCTCTTAACCGACCTAGGTAAATAGCGAGAGTAATCAGCGGCTGCATTTACCCAGCCAAGCCCAATGCCTGTTATTCCAAAAATTAATGCACCTATAACACCTTGAATTGAACCGTTTGGAACTGCAAATACGTAGTTCCATTTAACTGAATCTAAAGTGAGTGCGATGTATCCAAGAGTTAAAAGTATTGTGACCAAAGTCAGATACTTCTGAATTCGCATGATTACTTTGAATCCGAGAACGCCACCAATGAGAGTAAGTGAGACTGCAACGATGAAACCAAAGGTCATCGCGAGATTTCGATCAACATTGCCCACGCGTTCAAAAACTGTACCTGTAGCCAAAGTTGCCAATGAAACAAGGACAGTTTCCCATCCGACAAAAACTAAATAAGAAAGAAAACCAGGTACTACATTTCCCTTAACTCCAAATGCTGCACGCGATAAAACCATAGTTGTTGCATTAGATTTTTTTCCTGCGAGAGAGCTAAAACCAACAACTAAGAAGGAAAGTACTGTTCCAAGAATTGCCGCAAGAGTTGCTTGCCAGAAAGAGATTCCAAATCCAAGAAAAAAGGATCCATACGAAAGAGCCAGCAAGGACACATTCGCTCCACACCATGGCCAAAATAAATCTCGTGCCCGACCGTGGCGTTCATTTTCTGCAATGACGTTTGTCGAGTTGATTTCATATGCTGGCATTTTTTTCATTCCGCTTCCCATAATTGAGCGCTAAGAATAATGTAATTCCAATACCTATCCCCCAAATTAGATCAATTGCCAAGGTCGAAATAGCAGTGACAATTAATACTACCGCATCACCTTTAGTAGTACGAAGCGATTCCATTATTGAGACCGGATTAAGGATTCGATAGCTGGTGCCGATGAGCACCCCGGCAATTGCTGCGCTAGGAATTGCTGATACAAGAGGCGCGGCCAGTAATGCAACGATTAGCAATACGATGGCGTGAAATATCGACGCATATTTGGAGTGAGCATGTGCACGCACATTCACACTTGTCCGTGCAATTGCTCCCGTGGCCGGCATCCCACCAAACATTGATGCAACAACTGTGGCCACTCCTTGGCCGAACAACTCCTTGTTTGTATTGAAATGTTCATCCTTTCCTACATGTGCCATTGAGTCAGCTACCCGAGCGGAGAGCAAGGATTCGATTGCACATAGCGCGGCAATCATGAGTGCAGGAATGAGCAATTTAGGAATCAATGTAAAATCTACAAAATTCCCGCTCCACTTTCCTATCGATCGGGGAATATCGCCAATGGTTGAACTCTTAATTGAAAACAAGTGCAAAACTATTGTTGTGGTAACGATTGCAACCGCACTGGCTGGGATATGAAATTTAAAATGAGTTTTTTTCCATAAGTGGGGAAATGCAAACTTAATGAACAATGTAAGTGCAACCAAAGCTAATGTTTGCCATTGAATCCCAGACTTGAAGGCATCTTTAATTGTTCCAAGTGCAATTGGAATGCTCCTGTCCCCTGCATGTTTGGCGATACCAAGTGCTAATGGAATTTGTTGAAGTGCAATGACAGCTGCAATGCCAACTGTGAAACCCTCCACCACTGGCCAAGGAATTCTGTTAATAAATGGTCCAGATTTAATTAAGGCTAAAATCACAACAATTATTCCAGCCATTAAACCCAAGAGTGGAATAGCCTGAATTCCATAGGTATGAATGATTGGAACCAACACAACTGTCATTGCACCCGTCGGTCCGCTAACTTGGAACCGAGATCCACCAAAGAGAGCGGCTATAAAGCCCGCAATGATTGCTGTTGTAAGCCCAGCTGCAGCCGACATTCCAGATGTAATTCCAAAGCCAAGGGCTAGCGGTAGCGCCACGATTGCAACGGTAACTCCCGCAATTGCGTCTCGAGCTAAATTATTGGTATTCAAGAAATTTTAATCTAAGAAGAAATCAAGCAAAAAATCCTTGGTTCCTGGAGTTACAGAGTATTTTTCTAAATCTGTGATTCCCTCACTTGCAAGAAGTACATCATCAACGAAGAAATTGCCGGTGCACTCCTTGCCATCTCGATTAAAAATTATGTACGCGGCATCAGCCAATATCTGCGGCGTGCGACCAGCGGAAGCATCAATACCAGGAATCATCTGAAGCGCTGCAGTATCTATAACAGTGCGAGGCCAAAGTGCGTTTACACCGATGGCATCTCGCTTGAATTCTTCGGCCATTCCCAAAACACACATACTCATTCCGTATTTGGCCATTGTGTAGGCAACGTGATTTTTAAACCATACGGCTTTCATTGACAATGGTGGAGAAAGATTGAGGATATGCGGATTGCGACCTTCTTCTGCTGACTTCCTTAAGTGCGGTAGCGCAGCTTGTGAAACTAGAAACGTTCCACGCACATTGACATCAAACATCAGGTCAAAGCGTTTGGCAGGTGTCTGATCTGTGCGAGTTAAATTAATGGCACTTGCGTTATTGACCAGAATATCTATCCCACCAAATTGTTCTGCGGTCTTAGAAATTGCGGCTTCAATCTGTGCTTCATCACGAATGTCACATTGAATCGGAAGTGCGGTGCCACCAGCTGATTCGATTTCTTTGGCTGCCGAAAAAATTGTTCCGGGTAACTTCGGATTTGCCACCGCTGTTTTTGCAGCAATTGCAATCAAGGCACCATCTTGTGCTGCACGTAATGCAATTGCTAAACCGATTCCGCGTGAACCGCCCGTAATAAAAATGCGTTTTCCAGCCAGAGACATTATTTACCTTTCTTAGCCATGAACTTCATAAAAGCATCCATCGCTTCTTCGGATTGAAGTGCCATTGAAAATAACTCGAACTCCGCACGCATGACGGCTGCAACTGCATCGTGTGATCCACTCTTGAGAAGTGCTTTGGTATTAATAATTGCTTGCGGCGGTTGCTCTGCGATGTGTTTAGCAATTGTGGTTGCTGCTGTGATTGGATCATCTTCAATCTGTGCTACAAGTCCCATTTCTTTAGCGGCATCTGCTCCAAAAGACTCTCCGGTCATAAAAATTTGTGCAGCTCGTTGATAACCCACAAGCCGTGGAAATAGATAACTTGATCCCGCTTCTGGAACTAACCCCAAAGAAGTAAATGGCATAGAAAATTTAGCAGTTGGAGATGCAATAACTACATCACAATGAAGCAACATCGTTGTTCCAACCCCGACGGCATTTCCTTTCACTGCTGCAAGTAAAGGCTTTGGAAAGTTCAGTAATGACCCTAAAAATTTAGCAACATCTGAATCACTGTTGGTTGGAGGATTCGCCATAAAATCGCCAATGTCATTTCCGGCTGTGAAATGATCACCTTCACTTGTGATGATTACTGCCCGAACTCCAAAATCTCCGGCAGCCTCATTAAGCGCAGTTGCCAACCCCGAATACATATCGCGGGTTAAAGCATTCATCTTTGCGGGGCGATTGAGCCTGATCGTGAGGATTTGCTCAGAAGTGCTCGTCAAAATTTCACTCATCCGAGCATCTTAGAGGTATCACTAATACCTTGCGAAGGTGCACAATTGGTACACGGCCACGGAGAGGTTCACATGGAAAGAATCAAAATTGCGCACCGCGAACTAACGCCCTTTGAGCAGCTGGTACTCGGTCTGCTCTGCGAAGGTAAATCTAATTCTTCTATAGCTCACGACACATCTCACACTGAAAAAGTTGTAGAAAATACAGTCTCTCGCGCGGCTAAAGCATTTTCCATTAAGGCCGATAGTGAGACGAATACTCGCGTACTCCTTGCACTGGCTTTTCGCACACATTATGGGGATAGCGCCTTCGATAAGTTAGAAATTGAGTGCAGGCACTTTGAAAGTGGACCTAATGGCGAACCCATTTGTCATCGTCATGATTGATTCGTAACTCACTTCACACTTGACTGAGTGCTGCCACCAGCACTTTTGATATGCCCACGTACTCCTTAAGTCTTTAATTGTCATGTAGTGATATGTACCAAAACTACAAACAATTAAACATAAGGAGAGAACAAAAATGAGACGCAAGACTTTTGACAAGATCGTAACATTCGTAGGTTTCGGACTATCTGTTTTTTTACTCGTACTATCTGGACTTCTCAATTGGGGCGCAACATTTGCTCAAGACTCTGTGAAGAGCCAACTTGAAAATCAAAATATTTCGTTTCCGGCGGCTGAGGCAATGCCACCAGCTACCAAAGATCAATTAGCTAAATGGGCTGGTTTGCAAGTTACAAAAGGTGAGATGGCTAAAGACTATGCAGATCTTTACATCTGGGAACATATGAAGGGTGCAGCTAAAGCTGGCGTAGGAAAAGAAGCCACGTATTCTGAAGTTTCTGGAATGTACTTAGGTGCAGTTGCCGGCGGGGCCGCCACCCCTGAAGAATTAAAAAAGCTTGGCGATCTTCGTCAAACTCTATTTATGGGAAATACATTGCGCGGGCTTCTGTTAGAAGCCTACGCATTTGGAACACTTGGAAACATTGCTGCCATTGCGGCATTGGCTTCACTTGTAGGTGGCATTTTGCTGCTACTTCTATCAATCGCGGGGATAGTTCATATTCGTCGCACTCCTGAAGAGGCGACGATTTAACCCTCAACTCTCCGTGAGGGAATAACATCACCCCCGTGGTTCGCTTTAGCGAAACACGGGGGTGATGTTATTCCTAGATAAATTTTTGTGAGGTGGGCCACTCCTCTGGGGTACCGACCAGTAACTTCAAAGCATTGACATGGTTTCCTCTAAAACCTAAAGTTCAGACGTTGTTAGCCAATGTTAGCGACACTGGCAGAAGATTTTTTTGATCGATGCTGGTTGAAGTTATTTTCCATAGTCATGAGAGAAAAACTGGGGTAAGTAATGAAATTACAGAATATGAAAAGAAAATGGATCGCAGCAACGCTAGCTAGCGGGTTGTTAGTTTCTGCATTCAGCGGAATCTCTGCGACCAGTGCTAACGCGGCGCCTTCAACTTGTATCAATAAGATTTTTGGTGCTGGTGGAAAAGCTGCTGGACAAGGCGTAACTATTAACGCAGGTATGTTGCTTGCAATGACTGGTGCAGGTTCATTCTTCGGTGACGTAATGAGCAAAGGCGCAAAGCTTGCTGCAGAACAGATCAAAGCTGCTGGTGGATTTAACTACAAGATCCAGATTGCAGATCACAAGAACGGTGATGTTCCAACAGCTTTAACAGAAGTTAAGCGAATGGTTTCACAAGGAAAGATTAAAGTTCTGCAAACATCTTACGGTGCACCAAGTGAAGCAATCGCTCCAATTATTGCTGCAAACAAGGTACTTACACTTAATGGTGGCGGATCAAGCCCGGGACAATTGAAAAAAGATTACCTATGGCAGAACCGCATGCTTTTCGGTGAAGATCCAACAGCTGGTGCATTAGCTTGGATTCACAAGAAGTATCCAACTGCTAAGAAGTTAGCAATCATCGGAACACAAGAGAATGGTGTTGGCGCACAAACAACAACAGCACCAAATGCTTGGAAGAAACTAACCGGTGGAACTATTGTGGCAACAGAAACTCATGACGTTGGCGCAACTGACTTCACTGCAATGGCTTCAAAAATTAAGGCAAGCGAAGCTGATGCAATTATTACTTACAGCTTCGGAAATGATCCTGGCTACCAAGTTAAGGCATTCCGCCAAGCAAATATCACTGCTCCAATCATGGGCATTGAATTTACTTCACAGGCTCAAGAAGTTGCCGGTGCTTCATACGACACATTCACTTTCGCAACAGACTTCTACAACGTTGCGAATCCAAATCCATGGAACAAGTGTTATGTCGCTGCATTCAAGGCAAAATACGGTGAAGATCCTGAGTACTACGGCTCAAACTATTACGAGCAGGTATTCATTTACTGGGAGCTTGTAAAGCGCGTAATCGCTAAGGGTGGAAACCCTAACGACAGCAAGCAACTTCAAGCAGCACTCAAGGCAAACCCAACATTTAACTCAGTTTATGGTGGAGATGCTAAGAAGGTTGGACAAGCGTCATTCCTTCTCTCTGATCACTCAATTTCCAAGCCAATGGGAGTGTTCACTGTGAAAAATGGCAAGCCAGTACTAACACAAGGAATTGTGAAAGTAGCGGCTTCAGCTGATCCAAATTCAGCACTGAAGTAACATCTAGAAATACATTGCCGCAGGGCATTTCGTTTTACGAAATGCCCTGCGGCAATCTTCTAATTTCAATTACATTACAACTGGAGGTAGACACTTGAATTTCGATCTCGTTGCCCAGTTAGCAATTTCAGGCTTGGTTATCGGTTCACTGTACGCTCTACTAGGTGTGAGTTTTGGTCTGGTTTACCAAACTTCTAAAATTTTCCACCTTGCTGGTGCAATACCTTTTGCGGCTGCTGGATATGCCGCTGTATGGGCTGCTAAATCTCTGCAGCTTTCCATCTGGCTTTCAATTTTTATTGGCTTAGCCGCTGCTGTAATCATTGGTGTTTTAATTCTTGTTTTAGGATATTTTCCACTTATTAAGAAAAAAGCCACCCTACTTTCATTATTTTTGATTTCTTTGGGATTAAGCGTTGCCTTCCCTAATTTGCTACAAATTGTTTTTGGTGTTGATAACTTACCTCTAGAGGTTTATGACGCAGAAGGCAATCCGGCTGTTCCATTTGCAAACCCAACATACGCCTCTGGCTTCTTGACCATAACAAAATTAAACATTGTGCAGGTTGTTAGTTCTTGGCTCCTGGTGATTGCCGTGCTGTATACAATTAAAAAAACTGCACTTGGCCGCTCAATTACCGCTCTTCGGACAAATCCTGCGATGGCATCTGCCGTAGGTATTAACAATAAGGTTGTCTACCTGGTTGTTTTTAGTGTTTCTTCTTTCCTTATGGGAGTCGCCGGAATTTTAATTACATTGCAATTCGTTGCCAATCCTACGATGGGTCTGCAATGGACTCTTATTGGTTTTATCGCAGTATTTTTCGGAGGCATTACTTCTCTCGGAGGTTCGGCTCTCGGAGGTTTGATACTAGGTTTACTCAGTAGTCTTAGCGGAATCTGGCTTGGATCCCAATATGCGCCAATCGTTACCTTTGCAATTCTTTTCTTAACGCTGTTGATCCGCCCTCAAGGATTATTTGGAAAGGAAGCAATCTAATGGCCTACTATTCACAAATAGCCATCAACATAATGGTGCTGATTACCTTAGGTGTTTCACTCAATCTTCTTTTGGGCTTAATTGGTCGAGTTTCGATGGCTCAATCCATCTTATTCGGTATCGGTGCATTTACTGCGGCGCGATTAGCTCTTCCTCATCGCACTCCAGAAATGGCAGATAACGTTTCAGGAATTGGTTACGGTTTGAATTGGCCATGGTATGTGGCTATTGCAGGAGCAATAGTTGTGACATTCATAGCTGCGCTCATCATTTCAATTCCGGCAGTGAGAATCATTCGTGGCGAATATTTAATTCTTCTTACTCTTGCTTTTCAACTGGGTGGACAACAGACCATGGTTGTTGCAAAAACTGCAACAGGAGGCGCTTACGGTGTTGCCGGTATACCTCCTATCACGATTGGGGAAATCGACTTCTCGGGCTACACAGACCTAGGAACATTTCACATTGCAATCGTGATGTTTATAGTTACTTTGCTTGTCATCTTAATTGCATTCGGAATTGCCAATTCACCTTTTGGTCGCATTCTTAAAACACTTCGCGAACAAGATTCTGTTGTTTCAAGCGTGGGTAAAAATCCTGTAACTCCAGAACTTCTTGCGTTTGGAATTGCTGCAGCAATTGCAGGTGGAATTGGAGCAATATTTGCCTTGTCTCAAGGTGCGATTATTCCTGGAAACTTTAATCTCGATTTATCAATTCTCATTATCTCAGTCGTTGTGCTCGGTGGAACCGGTAATTTGCTCGGAACAGTTATTGGTGCGATATTCCTCGGCGCTTTAGAACCAATATTAAGATCTGCATTGGGTGACTCTGCGATTCCTTGGCGTGCTGTTATTTATGGTTCAGCATTGATTTTGATGACCTATCTTCGCCCTCAAGGAATCCTGCCAGAAGGCGCTAAGTTGAAATTGAGAAGGAAGTCTCGTCAAGAGAGCATTCCTGTGACTCAAGCAGAAGCGATTGCACGACTATGTCGAACTAAAGAGTTAGCTGGATTTAACTCGGATGAAGTTTTAGAGCTACGAGATTTGAAGAAGAGTTTTGGTGGATTAACGGCAGTGAACGGGGCGTCATTTAAAATTCCTCGTGGAAAAATTACTGCACTAATTGGTCCTAACGGCGCTGGTAAGACAACAATATTTAACATGATTACTGGAACACTAAAACCAGATTCAGGACAGGTTTATTTACGAGACAAAGAGATAACACTTCTTGGTGCGGTTAAGATCGCGCAAAGTGGTATTGCTAGATCATTCCAAGACGTCAGATTATGCGAGCGACTAACCGCACTTGAAAACGTGATGGTTGCAGTACCCAACCAACTTGGAGAAAATTTATTAAATCTTGTCTTCAAACCAAGAGCGTGCAGAAGAAGAGAAAAAGAAGTTCGAGCAAGAGCTTTCGAATGTCTTGCAGTTTTAGGTGTAGCAGATAAAGCTTTTGAACTTATTTCAGATCTCTCATACGGAGATCAGAAATTAGTTGCAATTGCACGTTTACTGGCTACTGATTGTGAAGTTCTACTCTTGGACGAACCTACTAGTGGTGTCGATCCATCAAATGTAGAAGGTGTTATGCAAGGTGTAATGAAATTGCGTGACATCGGATGCACAGTGTGCTTGATTGAGCACTCTGTCTATTTTGTTGAAAAATTAGCCGATAGAGCAGTTTTTCTTGATCAAGGTGTGGTCCTTGCTGAAGGAAGCGTTGAAAGCCTGATGAACAATAAAGAACTCTCAGAACTTTACTTTGGTGGGTAATCATGAAAACAACTAATCTAATTCTCAATGCCAGCAACATCAACGGCGGCTACGGAAAGCACCAGGTTCTCCGTGATGTAAACATAAACGTTGGGGCGGGCGAAATTGTTGGCATCTGCGGACACAATGGAGCCGGTAAAACAACTTTATTGAAATCTATCTTTGGCATTCAACCATTAACAAGTGGTGAAGTGGTGTTTAAAGATAAGGATGTTACTGGCTTTAATACTTCCAAAGTCACGGCCTTGGGTATGAGCTTCACGCCTTCAGACAGACCACTTTTTAGAGATCTCACAATCGTGGAAAATCTCCAACTTGGTGCGCATATCGTTAAAGATAGAAGTTTAATTGCCGATCGCATTGCAGAAGTAATGGAAATTTTTCCAATTCTTGCGGAGCGACGCAATCTCCTCGCTGGAAGATTGTCAGGAGGCCAGCAACGTCAGCTTTCATTAGGAATGGCTCTCATGGTTCAGCCATCTGTTATGTTACTTGACGAGCCTTCTCTCGGAATCTCGCCAGCTGTTGTCGAAAAAACATTTGAAATTATTAAGGATCTAGCAGCGCGTAAAGGAATGAGCGTTCTACTGGTCGAGCAGAATGTTCGCGCGATGGTTAAGATTACAGATCGAGTTTATGTTTTAAGAAATGGAGAAATCGTTCTTGAGGAATCTGGCGATGATTCAAGAAAACGAACAGACTGGTGGCAACTTTTCTAGTTCTACCAAAACAATTTGTAAGGTTGCACAGCACTAAATTGTTCTTTAGGGGGAATTAGATGAGCACGGATGATTTCAAAAAGAACAAAAGAGTTACCTCCTATGGAGATGAAAACTTCAGCAATTTTCTAAGAGGGGCTTTTCTTTCAGCAGCGGGTTACGATCGACAGGATTTATCGCGGCCGATTGTAGGAATTGCAGACTTGAGATCAGATTTTAATCCCTGCCATAGAGGTGTTCCAGAAATCATCGAACATGTAAAACGTGGAGTGCTCGAATCAGGTGGATTACCAATGGTTTTCCCGACCATGAGTCTCGGCGAAACCTTACTTTCACCAACGTCAATGTTGTTTCGTAATTTGCTAGCCATGGAAACTGAAGAACTCATTCGTGCTCAACCAATGGATTCTGTTGTACTTATTGGAGGATGCGATAAAACCGTTCCTGCACAAATGATGGCTGCTGCTGTAAGTGAAATTCCTGTCATTTTGGAAGTAACTGGCCCGATGATCACAAATAGTTGGAAGGGCGAAAGACTCGGAGCATGCACGGATTGTCGGCGCATGTGGTCAAAATATAGAGCTGGTGAATTAACGAAATCTGAAATTGAAAGTGTAGAAGGCTCACTTGCAACTACATCTGGTACATGCATGGTCATGGGAACTGCTTCAACAATGGCGAGTATGGCTGAGGCATTGGGATTAATGCTTCCTGGCGGTGCTACCCCACCATCGCCGACCGGAAATAGGCTTCGACATGCGACGGCCACAGGAAGACGAGCTGTTGAATTAGCAAAGAATCCAATTCTCGCTAAAGATATTTTAACTACGAAAGCTTTTCATAACGCAATCAAAGTTCTCGCTGCAATCGGCGGATCTACAAATGCGATAGTTCATTTATTGGCTATCGCAGGTCGCGCAAAAGCTGACGTCAATCTGAAAACATTTGATGACATCGCATCAAAAATACCTCTACTTCTGAATTTAAAGCCTTCTGGGCAGAAATACATGGAAGATTTTGATCAGGCCGGTGGAGTTCCAGTATTAATGAAGGAATTAGAATCAGTTCTAGATTTGGATCATGTTGGCGTAGCAGGAACGCCACTAAGAGAAATACTTTCCAAAGTGGAGCCGGCAGGAAGCTGGCAAGATGTGATCACAACTCTTGATGAACCACTTGGAGCATCTGGTGCATTAGCAGTTCTCTACGGTTCATTGGCACCGAAAGGTGCAGTCATTAAAACTTCAGCTGCTTCTAAAGAATTAATGCAACATACTGGCCCTGCAATAGTGTTTGAAAGCGCCGCTGAAGCTAGTTTGAAACTTGATGATCCAAACTTTGACGTTACGGCTGATCACGTTCTCGTTCTGCGAAATTCTGGCCCAATAGCTGCTGGTATGCCGGAAGCAGGATCTTTGCCGATTCCGAAAAAACTTGCCCTACAAGGTGTTAAGGACATGGTCAGAGTTTCCGATGCCCGCATGAGTGGCACTTCATATGGAACCGTTGTGCTTCATTGTTCACCAGAAAGCGCAGCTGGTGGACCTCTTGCACTTGTTCGTGATGGAGACTTAATCCAACTAGATGTCGCAAATCGAACAATAAATTTACTAGTAAGTGAAGAGGAATTAAGTAAGAGAGAGAAAGAGCTCAAACCAATTCAAAAGGCTGAACGAGGCTGGTTTAGGTTGTATCAAGAACATGTAACTCAGGCCCACCTAGGTGCAGATATGGATTTCTTATGACAAATATAAAAGTGCAAGCAAGGGCCATCTCTGTTCCAGTTTCGAACCCAACAAGTATCTCTACGAGAGTGCTAAAACAACGTCATTACGTATTGGTAAGTATTGGCACTGATGCGACTAAAGAAATTGGAATTGGTTACGCGTACGTAGGAACCACCGGCGGAGAATCAGTGGTTAAGTTTATCGACGAAGTACTGTCCCCCATTATTTCCTCGCGGGACTCCAATGACATCGTAGGTATTTGGGAAGCAATGTTTCAAGAGTCTTTGCTAATCGGACGTAGAGGCGTTGCACTACGTGCTATCTCTGCGATCGATATTGCACTCTGGGATTTGGCTGCAAAAAGAGCAGGTCTGCCATTGGCTGTAATGCTGGGCGGAACTCTTAAACCAATACCTGCTTATGCCTCCGGCGGTTACTACCAGCCTGATAAAGGATCATGGGCAGATGCTGTAACCGCTGAAATTAAATTTAATCGCTCACTTGGTTTTGTTGACCATAAAATTAAGGTTGGCGGTTTAAGTGTAGAAGATGACGCACGCCGTGTTGCGGCTGCAATTAATGCAATCGCGGGAACGGGCAGACTTGCAATCGATGCCAACAATGCTTACAAAAGCGTAAATGAAGCCATTAAAGCGGCCAAGGTTTTCGAAAAAGCTGCTGGAGAAGTAGGACTTTGGTGGTTCGAAGAACCACTCTCAACTGAAGATGTGAAAGGCATGGCTGAAGTTCGCTCCCGCATAGATACTCCTTTGGCCACTGGAGAAATTTCACAATCCCGACATGAATTTAGACACCTCATTGAAGAAAAAGCGGCCGATATTTTGCAGCCAGACGTCGGTGTAATCGGTGGCATTACCGAATACATGAGAGTGGCACGTACTGCTGAAACCTTCAACCTCCCAACGGCGCCTCATTGGCATGCAAATATTCACGCGCATCTCGCAGCTGCAAGTACTACCTGCATAGTGATTGAACACTTTGCGCTAGAAAAAGACATTTATAATTTTGAAAATGTAATTACTAAAGAATCACGCTTGAACACTCAAGATGGTTTTGCTCTTCTCTCTGACCGTGTTGGATTAGGCATAGATTTTGATGAGAGTGCGATACAAAAGTATGGAATTAAAAGCTAAAAATGGCCAGCAAAATTTTCTTGGGCCCAGAGCGTGAAGACGTATTCGTAGAGGCAATCAAGGCATCTGGGTGTGAATTGGTTTCTTCGATAGAGGATGCCGATGGGATTATTTGGTTCGGACGTGATCCAGCTGCTTTAGAAAGCGCAATAACTCCTAATGTTAAATGGCTTCAAATTCCAGATGCTGGCGCAGAAAAATGGATTGATAGCCCAATTTTAACTTTAGGCATCACCGTAACTTGTGCCAGTGGTATCTATGGTCACCAAGTTGCCGAGCATGCATTAGCCCTAATTCTTGGTTGCTACCGACATCTCGGAACTTTTGCGAAGCAATCTAATTGGAATCCCACTGCTGCAAATATGCAAAGTTTAAGTGGCGCACAAGTTTTAATTGTTGGAGCGGGCGGGATTGGATCAAGCTTGGCAACAATGCTTAAGCCACTGCAATCCATAACGACAGTAATGTCAAAATCTGGTCGCGTTGTGCAAGATGCAGATAGATCTTTGCCTTTTTCAGATTTTGAAAAAGCGATACCAAGTTCAGACATAATTGTCCTCGCGGCTCCGGCTACCTCAGAGACGTATCAAATGATCAATTCAAAAACTCTTAGCATGATGAAACCAAATGCCCTGATTATCAATGTTGCTCGAGGCTCATTAATTGATACAAATGCTTTACTTGCTGCTTTAGATTCTGGATCAATTTTTGCCGCAGGTCTTGATGTAACTGATCCTGAACCGCTTCCAGATAACCACCCGCTCTTTAACCATCCCAGGGTTTTGCTAACACCCCATGTAGCCAATCCCCCTGCTCTGAAAAAAGCGTCCTTCGCAAGGCATGTAGAAGAAAATTGTCGGAAATTTTCTTTAGGGCAAACTCTCTTGGGGGTTATCGACTTACGGCGAGGTTACTGATGCGTAGAAAATCACACAATGGCCTGTGACTTGAGGCATAGACACGTGCAAGAGTGAAATATAAGGTTTGCCTAGTTTTTACAGAACAAGTCATCTACATATGGAGGAGAAAAATATGAGTAATCCGGTATCGGTGAATACACCAGGACCTGATATTGCAGATGTACTAGTAATTGGAGCCGGTGCTTCAGGTTCGGTTGCGGTAAGTGAACTCGCAAAGGCAGGAATTAAAGTTGTTTGTCTCGAACAAGGTCAATGGACTCCTCCAAGTGAATTTGCTGGTGATAAACCTGAATGGGAATTAGTTAAGCAAAAGCGTTGGCATCCAAACCCAAACGTTCGCAACCATCCCTCTGATTATCCAATTGATACAACTGAATCTGATGTTAACCCACTTATGTATAACGCTGTTGGCGGAAGTACAATTTTGTACGCAGCACATTGGTTCCGTTTCATGCCATCAGATTTTCAAGTAAAAACAATGGATGGTGTTGCAGACGATTGGCCTTTCACATATGAAGATTTACTTCCATTTTATGAAGAAATGGATAACGCAATGGGAGTGTCTGGATTATCAGATGATCCTGCGTATCCAGAAGGCGGCGCATTCCCATTACCTCCTTTGCCAATAGGTAAACCTGGTATCAAAGCTGCAGAAGGTATGGACAAATTAGGATGGCACTGGTGGCCTGGTACAAATTCAATTGCTTCTAAAGCAATTGGACACCGTCCACAATGTCAACGTTATGGTGCTTGTCTTACTGGCTGCCCTGCCGGAGCTAAGGCTTCGACAGATATAACTCATTGGCCAACTGCAATCGAAAATGGTGCACATTTAATTACTGGTGCTCGCGTCCGTAAAGTTACTGTCGATAAAAACGGATTAGCCAATGGCGCAGATTACGTAGATCGCGATGGAAATGAACGCCACCAGAAAGCAAAAGTTGTCATTCTCGCTGCAAATGGTGTCGGTACTCCTCGAATTCTCTTGCTATCAAAATCCGAACAGCATCCAAACGGGCTCTCCAACTCATCTGATTTGGTCGGCCGCCGCTTGATGATGCACCCATATGCCGCAGTCGTAGGTACATATGATGACAATCTAGAAAGTTGGCTTGGACCTGCAGGAGAACTTGCGCACTCAATGCAATTCTATGAGACCGATAAGTCACGTGGCTTTGTTAGAGGCGCTAAGTGGAATGTCATGCCTTCAGGTGGCCCACTAGGAATGCGTTCTGGTTATGGAGGACGTCCTGTTGATGAATCATTTGGCGTCAACTTCCATAAAAATTTGAAGAAAGTTTTCGGTCGCTCATTTGAATGGGGAATCATCGCTGAGGATCTTCCAGATGAAGATAACCGTGTTGTTCTAGATCCAAAGTTAACCGATAGTGATGGAATTCCAGCGCCGAAGTTAATCTACAAGAGTTCTGAAAACACAACAAAGCTCATTGATTTTCACGTTGATCGCGCAGTGGAAGCTCATGAAGCATCAGGTGCAACTTCTATTAGCATCACAAAACTGATGCGAGATTGCGGATGGCACTTACTCGGTACAACAAAAATGGGTAATGACCCTAAAGATTCAGTTGTTAACCAGTGGGGTCAGTCTCATGATGTGCCTAATCTATTTATTATCGATGGAAGCGTTTTCCCAACCTCATCCGGTGGAAATCCGACGTCAACGATCATGGCAAATGCACTTCGTTCTGTTCGACATTTAGTTGAAAACTTTAAAACCCAAGTCACACCGTCTGAATTTTGAGAGGATAAAAAATGCTAAGCACTGAGTTACGCGAGATTTACACCAAGATGGCCGATGAGCTCATTCCAAATGCAGAAGGAATGCCATCTGCCTCTGAAGCAAAAGTACCGACTGAATGGATTGATCGTGCCCTTGAATACCGACCTGACTTACAAGCCGGTTTCATAAGAGCTCTAGAGTTTGGAAAATCTAAATCTCCACGTGATGCAATTCAGAGTCTCAATGCCGATGATAGTGAGGCTTTCGATTGCCTTGGAGTTCTCACATCTGGCGCATATTTTCTTAATCCAGAGGTGAAAAAGTTAATCGGATACCCAGGACAAGTTCCAAGTCCTGCAAATGATGACATTGATTCATACAGTGAAATGCTCGCTCAAGTTGTTGAAAGAGGACCTGTATTTCGACCTACTGTTAAATAGTAAGCCTGCCATTAAATGCACCTCCCTTAATCTTCGAATGGAGCTCAATTTTGAGTAAGAACTACGATCTAGTGACGATCGGTGGAGGAATTGTTGGGCTTGCTATTGCTGATGCGTGGTTAACAACTAATCCTCGAGACAGCGTCTTGGTAATCGAGAAAGAGTCATCGATTGCTTTTCATGCCTCTGGTCGAAATAGCGGAGTTCTTCACGCCGGCTTTTACTATGCGCCAGATTCTCTCAAAGCAAAGTTGACTCGGGATGGTAATCAAAAACTCCGCGAATTTTGCCATGAACGAAATATTCCAATTCTTGAAGCAGGCAAGGTCGTCGTAACAAAGAGTGAAAAAGAAATCCCTGCCCTTGAAAAGTTGTATTCACAAGGTATAGCCAATGGTTGCACTCTTGAACTTATTGATGAAAATCAATTGCGTGAAATCGAACCACTTGCCAGAACACATGGGAAAGCGCTGTGGTCTCCACTGACTGCTGTGTCTTCTCCAATTGGTGTAACTCAAGCACTTGCTGATCGAGTGATTGAAAAAGGTGGAGAAATAAGATTATCAACGTCTGTAACTCTTGCTGGTCCTGGTTGGGTAACTATCAATGGAAGTGAAAAAGTTCTAGCGGGACATATCGTTAACACGGCTGGAGTATTTGCAGACCGAGTGGCACATTGGTTCGGCGTTGGCAAAGAATACAAAATGATGCCATTTAAAGGCTTGTATCTATACGGTAACTGGGAGAAAGGTCGCATGAAACGTCATGTGTATCCAGTGCCAGATGCTAGGAATCCTTTCTTAGGCGTTCATACAACGGTTACTGTAGATGGCACCGTTAAATTAGGTCCAACTGCTATTCCAGCTTTTTGGCGCGAAGAATACAGCGACTTTTCATCATTTGATTTGGGAGAAATGAGTGAAATTCTCTCACTCTTCCCTAAATTCTTCTTCAGTAAACATCACAACGTACCTGGTCTCATTAAATCTGAATTTCCTAAATACATAAAGAGATATCTTGTAAATCAAGTGCGAGAAATGGTTCCTTCTGTAAATGTTAAAGATTTCCAAACCAAAGGTAGGCCCGGAATTCGAGCTCAATTACTTCATGTTCCTACAAGTAAACTTGAAATGGACTTTGTAGTTAGATCTGGAGAAAAATCTACGCATGTGCTCAATGCAGTTTCGCCTGCATGGACTAGCTCATTAGCCGTGGGCGAGTATGTTGTAAAAAATATCCACGACGGCGGATTTCACTAAAAGGAGCATCATGTCACTAACCGAAATTACACAAGCGCTAGCTAAGAGCGATATCTACGATTTGGAACATACTCGGCGTATCGGAGATCCTATTTTTCCAGCTCACTGGCCAGGATTCGTCTACACCTTGCACCGCCGCCACGAAGTTTTTGAAGGCCAGAAGCGCACGAGCGCTTCAGGAATGCTCGTGATGGCAGAACATTCAGGTACTCATATTGATGCACTCTCTCACCAAGCGATTGAAATGGAGATGGCGGGACTTGTAAAAGTTACCTCCAAGAATCAAACAGAAAGAGGATTCTTAGAGCTCGGAGTCGAAACTATTAAGCCGATTCTTCGAAGAGGAGTGTTAATTGACGTCGCTGCGAGCAAAGGCGTTAAGCAACTCGATGCGAGATACATGATTTCAGAATCGGATTTGAAAGAAGCTGCTACGAAATTTGGTGTGTCCTTGCAAGAAGGTGACTGCGTTCTTGTTCGCACTGGTTGGGCGCAAAACTTCGGTGACGCGACAGGCTATCTACAGGCTCCCGGTGTTGATGCAAGCGGAGCTCGTTGGCTTGCCCAATTCAAACCCTTTTTGTGTGGTGCTGACAATATGGCGTTCGATTTTCCAGAACACATAGACCCTGAACTTGGAATGCTCCCCTGCCATAGTATTTTAATTGTAAAAAACAGTATCTATATCGTTGAGAATCTCAATCTAGAAGAATTATCTTCTAATAGTGCTTATGAATTTACTTTTATCTGCTTACCATTAAAGTTAAATGGTGTTACTGGATCGCCAGTGAGACCTCTGGCTATAGTTCCCCGAAAATAACCGCTGAACCCAACCGAAAGGAAAACAAATCAAATGAATACAGTTAGTCATCAAATGGCAGAGAAGGCAATTGCAGCAGCAATTGCAAAGGCCACTTCACTAGGTGCCCCATCTTCAATTGCAGTAATCGATCATGGTCGTGAGCTTGTTGCGTTTGCGCGTATGGATGGCGCTCTCTTGGCCAGCGTTGTTATTTCTCAAAGCAAGGCTTACACAGCGCGATCATTAAATTCAGCAACCAAAGATGTTGGTACTTGGGCACAACCAGGTTCACCGTTGTACGGTTTAGAAAGTGCACACATGTCTGCAGGAAAAGGTTTAATCATATTTGGCGGAGGCGTTCCAATTACCGTAAATGGTGAAGTTATTGGTGCAATCGGTGTTGCTGGTGGATCTCCGGATCAAGATCATGAAGTAGCCGCAGCAGGTGCCGCAGCGTTGGAGAAATAATGACTGATGCAAGACTCTTAGTCGGAAGACGAGTCATTATGACCGGCGGTGCCGGAAATATTGGTCGAGAATCAGCACTGCTGATGGCTCAACATGGTGCAGCTGTTTCTATTGGTGATCTCGATATTGAAGGTGCCAACGAAACAGTTGATCTCATTAAAAAAGATGGAGGGTCTGCATTCGCTTTTAAAGTCGATGTGACCAAGGAGAACGAAATTAAGGATTTCGTTAGCAACTCCGCTGATGCCCTTGGTGGAATTGACGTTGGTTTCTTCAATGCTGGAATGCAAAAATCCGGCAAAGTTGAAGAGTTCGCCGCCGATGACTGGGACATGCTCTTCAAAGTAAATCCACGCCACGCTTTTCTGATGTCGAAATATGTTTCACCAATCCTTAAAAAACAGAAACATGGTTCGATTATTTTGATGGCCTCAGTTGCCGCAGTAAAAGGTGGACCAGGAATGACTGCGTATTCCGCATCTAAAGGTGCAATTACTGGCTTCGGTCGCGCACTTGCGGCAGAACTAGCTGGCGATAATGTACGCGTCAACGTCGTCTGTCCTGGATGGGTTGATACTCCATTTAATAAGCCAGCAATTGATTTCATGGGCGGCACTAAGGCTCAAGAATCTATTGTTTCCCAGATAGTTCCACTAGGTCGACAAGCGGTTCCAAGTGAAATTGCTGGAACTATTCTCTTCCTTGCATCCGATTTATCTTCATACACAACAAATCAGATTCTGTTAGTTGATGGTGGCGTATTCTGATGATTGTTACATGAACTCTTTAAATCTGAGCGGCAAGGTTGCCTTAGTCACAGGGGCTGGCAGAGGGTTAGGTCGCGGAATAGCCCTCAGCCTTGCCGAATCAGGTGCTCAAGTGATTTTGGTTAGTCGTACGGAAAGTCAATTGATTGAAACTGCTAGCCAAATAAATACTATTGGCGCGCAATCCAAATCACTTGTCTTCGATATTGGCCAACTTGACCTTTTGGAAGATTTTACAGAAACTGCTTGGAACTCTTTTGGCACAATAGACATTGTCGTACATGCCGCTGGAATTCAATCCCGAAAACCTGCGTTAGATTTTTCAGTCAGTGAAGTGAAATCCATAATCGATGTAAATCTTCTTGCTCCATATTTTTTGAGCACGGCTATTGGGCGCCGTATGATTAAAAACAAACTACCAGGAAGACATATATTTATTGGATCTTTGGCGAGCAAAATTGGTTTACCAAATATCGTTCCATACACAATATCTAAGAGTGCAATCTTGGGTGCAGTTCATGGACTCTCCCGCGAGTGGGCCGCACTTGGAATAACTGTTAACGCAGTCTTGCCAGGATATTTTGATACAGAACTCACTCGAAATATGTTGTCTGAACAATCACAAATGGATCGAATTTTGTCACGCATCCCAATGGGACATTTGGGCGATCCAAAAGATGTTGCCTCCGCTTGCACGTTCTTGGCATCAGATATGGCCAGGTACATAACTGGCGTAAGTTTGGCTGTCGATGGCGGATGGCTAGCATCATGACGGGAAAAAAATGAGAGCACTTATAAAATCGGGTCTTAACAAAATAGACACCCGACTTGAAGAAGTTCCAAAACCAGTACTTCAAGATGGGCAAGTGTTGCTAAAAGTCGAAGCCTGCGGTTTATGTGGCAGCGATATACATGCCTGGCGTTCGGACAAAGGTTATGAATGGGTTAAAACTCCCGTCACATTAGGTCATGAATTTGTTGGATCTGTTGTCGAGACAACACAATCTGTCACTGGTTGGCAAGTAGGAGATAGAGCAGTTGTTGTTTCAATTCAAGGCTGCTTGAACTGCCAAGAGTGCAGCAATGGATTTACGCAACGCTGTTTAACTCGCACAGTAATCGGACTTTCATACAACGGTGCTATGGCTGATTATGTTGCAGTTTCTTCAAATTTCTTGGTTCCAATTCCTGCAGATATTCCAGCAGTTATTGCAGCTGCAGTGGAACCTTTGTCAGTTGCAGTACATGCAACAATTACTACAGCCAATGTAACCGCCGGACAAAAAGTCGTTGTTTCTGGAGCGGGATTCGTTGGAATAACATGTGCGCTGTTGGCCAAGAATGCTGGAGCTGATGTTTTGCTCCTTGGCGCCCCTCAAGACTCGGCACTTCGCTTACCTGCTGCATCAAAATTAGGGATTGAAACTCGAACAACTAATGAAGGCGGATGGGGTAATCCTGATGTTTGGATTGAAGCATCCGGTGCTCCAAGCGCACTTGCAAGCGCAATTACTGATACAAATTCTGGTGGATTGGTCTCAGTTGTCGGTCTTTATGCCGCAGCACCACAGGCTGATCTAAACCAGCTAGTTCGAAGAGAAATTCGTTTAAAGGGCAGTTATGCATCCGTAGCCAGCGAATACGAGCTGGCAATTAGTTTTATTAAAAAGGGCTTGTTGCCTATCGAAAATCTATTGGAAAGCTTCACTTTAGATGAAGCCACAGAAGCATTTAATGCAGCCGAGAGTTCTACAACAATTAAACCAATTATTGTCCCGAATTAAAATATAAACTTCGAGGGGGCTTACATCTCTGATAGCAACGTGCCGCCTCGTGCCCAGTTTCCTTTGGAATATTCTGAGATAACAACATGAAGAAATTCCGGGTTTGCATTGGCATGCTGAACTAGCGCTTCAGTAATGGCATTGGTGAGCGCTTTTTTTTGCTCATGTGTTCTGCCTTCAACTAAATGAACTTCTACAAATGGCATGTGCTTCTCTCTTCTCTCGATTTTCCAACATTTCGCCTTGAATGCTCACGCAATTATATCTTCATTGAACCCAAAGAGATCGTTGGCAGGCAATATCTATTGACTTTTTCTCGGATTAAAGATTTCATATGTCTGTAGAAACGAAAAACTATTAGAGCCAAAAATAAATATACTCAAAAATTTACTGGGTATTTTTCAAACCAAAGGAAGTGACTATGAGCCACGAAAACGTTCCACTACTAACAGAATTGCTCAAGAATGCTCCACAGAACTGGGGCAAATGGGGCCCAGACGATGAAGTTGGTTGTCTTAATTATCTAACCTCTGATGAAGTTTTACGTGGAATTAAATCCGTAAGGTCAGGAAAAGTATTTACTTTAGGAGTAACAATTGGCAATCCTGAAGGAGATCCGATTTGGCCAGGCAGAAGAACAGCTCAACGTTTTAATATTCGAGACCGAGGAGATTTTCTAGCTGGAAACGGAATTGATTATCCAGGCGGCGGACAAGATGCTGACGACATAATTATCATGGCACCGCAAGGAAGCACTCAATATGATGCGCTTGGACATTTCTGGGCCGGCGATCAAATTTGGAATGGTTATCCAGCAGAATTCACAGCTGGCGGTCTCAAGAAAGCGAGTGTTTTCCCACTTGCAGATAAGGGAATTGTTGGTCACGCTGTTTTGATTGACATGGCTCGTTTCCGTGGAAAAGAAGTTCTTGGACGTGGCGAAACATTTAGCCATAAGGACTTACTTGCTGCAGCAGAAAAACAAGGTGTAACTATTCAAAAAAGAGACATCCTAATGATTCGTACTGGATGGATTGGTTCGTATTACAACACTCCAGATGAAATCTTCTACAAAGATTTCCTAGAACCAGGTCTTACTTATACTCCTGAATTATTGGAGTGGTTTCAAGAAATGGAAATTCCTAATTTGTCTACAGACACTATTGCGAATGAGGTAACAATCGATCCTGTTTCAGGAGCGGCACTAACTCTGCACGTCGCACTAATGAGAAATCTTGGAATTACTCTTTCTGAGATTCTGGCATTAGATAAGTTAGCCGCAGACTGTGCTGCTGATGGTCAATGGGACTTCTTGTATACCGCTGGTCCATTAAAGATTTGGAACGGTACTGGAGCTCCTGTAAACCCGGTCGTAATTAAGTAAAAATCAACCAAGAGTCCATCTCTCACGGCTTAAAAAAGTACCCCTACCAGCAATGCTGATAGGGGTACTTTGCCGAGAGATGGTTGTTTTTAGCGATCAATCTTTCCTGAAATAAAATCTTCAGTTTTAACGTGAGCTTGTTCATCTGTGTACTGAGTCGGTGGAGTTTTCATGAAGTAGCTAGATGGTGAAAGTAGCGCTCCGCCAATCTTGCGATCAAGACCAATCTTTGCGCAGCGAAGTGCATCGATGATGACACCGGCAGAGTTTGGTGAATCCCACACTTCTAGCTTGTACTCAAGATTTAGAGGAACATCACCAAATGCGCGGCCTTCGAGGCGAACGTAGGCCCATTTGCGATCATCTAACCATGGAATGTAATCAGAAGGTCCGATGTGAACGTTCTTTTCTCCGAGGTCATGGTTTAGCTGTGATGTTACAGAATTTGTTTTTGAGATCTTCTTGGACTCAAGACGATCACGTTCGAGCATGTTTTTGAAGTCCATATTTCCACCAACATTTAATTGATAGGTACGGTCAAGGTGCACGCCGCGATCTTGGAATAGCTTTGCCATAATTCGGTGCGTAATTGTTGCACCCACTTGGCTCTTGATGTCATCGCCAACGATAGGCAAGCCTGCGTCTGCAAACTTCTTTTCCCATACTGGGTCGGATGCAATGAAGACAGGCAATGCGTTAACGAAAGCACAACCTGCATCAATGGCACATTGGGCATAAAACTTTGCGGCAACTTCTGAGCCCACGGGCAAGTAGCAGATGAGTACATCAACTTGCTCTTCTTTCAGGACGGCCACAACATCTACAGGCGCTGCTGAAGATTCTTCGATCGTTTCACGGTAATAACGGCCTAGACCGTCATGTGTAACGCCGCGTAGAACTTCAACACCAGTCTTATCAACGTTTGCAAATTTGATTGTGTTGTTTTCGCTTGCCCAAATTGCATCAGCCATATCGAGGCCAACTTTTTTCTTATCTACATCGAAGGCTGCAACGAACTTAACGTTATTGATGTGGTATCCCCCAACAACAGCGTGCATAAGTCCTGGAATCTCTTGGTCTCGGGCAGCATCCTTGTAATAGGTAACGCCTTGAACTAGAGAGTTAGCGCAGTTTCCAACGCCAACTATTGCAACTCGGATATCGCCTTTACCGGTTGTTATTTTCACTCTATTTCCTCTCGGTTTTGAT
>CANHNH010000008.1 GCA_947461995.1 Candidatus Nanopelagicaceae bacterium | reverse complement strand
ATTTATTGATGCAGCGCATGAAAATGGATGATGGCTACTACGCTAGCCCTCAGTACGTAACGATTGATTAATGGAGAACTTCGCATGAGTTTTGAATACGCACCGGCACCAGAGTCGCGTGCCAGCGTCTCTATTAAACCCAAATATGGCCATTACATAGGTGGCAAGTTTGTTGCAGGAGAAAAACATTTCCCAACAATTAATCCTGCGACGGAAGAAATCCTTAGTTCAATCTCATTGGGTGGTAAAAAAGAAGTTGATGCAGCAGTTAAGGCAGCAAAGAAAGCCTTAGATCTGCACTGGTCGAAACTCTCAGGACGCGAACGCGGTAAATACTTATTTCGAATTGCCCGAATTCTGCAAGAGCGCGCACGTGAATTTGCCGTACTAGAAAGTTTAGATAACGGAAAACCAATTAGAGAATCCCGAGATGTTGACGTACCTCTCGCGGCTGCACACTTTTTCTACCACGCAGGTTGGGCTGACAAACTTGAATATGCTGGGGTAGGTACAAAAGCAAAGGCTCACGGAGTTGTAGGACAGATTATTCCGTGGAATTTTCCACTACTCATGCTTGCTTGGAAAGTAGCTCCAGCACTTGCAACTGGAAATACCGTTGTCTTAAAGCCCGCTGAAACTACTCCACTGACTGCTCTTCTATTCGCCGAAGTATGCGAACAAGCTGGTTTGCCAGCGGGTGTTGTAAATATTGTCACTGGAGACGGTTCTACAGGTGTACTTATTGTCAACCACCCTGGAATTAATAAAATTGCCTTCACTGGTTCAACTGAAGTTGGAAAAATAATTGCTCGGGCTGTTGCCGGAACTACAAAGAGCGTAACTCTCGAACTTGGTGGCAAAGCTGCAAACGTCGTTTTCGAAGATGCAGCAATTGATGAAAGTGTCGAAGGAATTGTTAATGGCATTTTCTTTAATCAAGGCCACGTCTGCTGCGCCGGTTCACGACTCGTTATTCAGGAAAGCATCTCAGATGAATTTATCAAGAAGTTACAAAAGAGAATGGAAAAAATTCGTGTAGGCGATCCTTTAGATAAAAACACGGATCTTGGCGCAATTAATTCACGCGCGCAATTAGATAAAATTAAGGAGCTCTCTCTCGCAGGAGATGCCGAAGGCGCAGAGCGTTGGAGCCCTGAGTGCGCGTTACCGAACAAAGGGTTCTGGTTTGCGCCAACAATTTTTACTGGTGTTACTCAATCTCATCGAATCGCTCGTGAAGAGATATTCGGTCCAGTACTTTCTGTCCTTACATTTCGCACACCTCAAGAAGGAATTGATAAAGCAAATAACACTCCATTTGGTCTATCTGCAGGAGTTTGGAGCGAGAAGGGTTCAAAGATTCTCTGGGCTTCTCAGAAACTAAAGGCCGGAGTTATTTGGGCGAATACATTTAACAAGTTTGATCCAACAAGTCCTTTTGGTGGATATAAAGAGTCAGGATGGGGCCGCGAGGGTGGTCGTCATGGTTTAACCGCTTATCTCAAGGGAGTGGCACATGAGTAAGCGAATTGATGTGAAAAAAACTTATAAGTTATTTATCGGTGGCGCTTTTCCACGCACTGAATCTGGTCGTACCTACGAAGTTAAAAACTCAAAAGGGGTTTTCATAGCAAATCCTTGTTTGGCATCTCGAAAAGATCTTAAAGATGCTGTTGTTGCTGCGCGCGCCGCTCAAAGTGGTTGGTCAAACGCAACTGCCTATAACCGAGGTCAAATTCTTTACAGAATTGCCGAAATGCTTGAAGGTCGCCATGATCAATTTATTGCTGAGATTTGTGAACTTACTGGAGTTACACCAAAGAAAGCACACGACGAAGTTGAAGCGAGTATTGATCTGCTTGTTTGGTATGCGGGTTGGACCGATAAAATTAGCGCACTAGATGGTTCAACAAACCCTGTTGCCGGGCCGTACTACAACTTCACAATTCCAGAAGCTTTGGGCGTGGTTGGTTTTATTGCGCCAAAGAAATCGCCTCTGCTTGGCTTTGTTGCTGGAATAGCACCAATTATCGCAAGCGGCAATACCGTTATAGCGCTAGCGAGTGAGGTAGCTCCCCTGCCTGCAATAAGTTTTGCAGAAGTAATTGCAACCAGTGATGTTCCCGCTGGTGTAATAAATATTCTGACTGGGAAGAGTGCAGAGTTAGCACCATGGTTTGCATCGCATATGGATATAGATGGTTTGGATATTTCCGGTTTGGATTCAAAACTGGTGGCTGAAATTAAAGTGGCAGGTGCACAAAATCTCAAGCGAATTCATTCATTTAAAGAAGTTGCAACACCTGGCCGTATTCTTGCCTTTATGGAATCAAAAACTGTGTGGCATCCAATTGGCGTGTAATTAGAAATGCGGATCAATAGTTTTTAGCCACAATTGACGCATTCCCTCAACATCTAAATCAAGAGTTACATCTACTTTTGCAGCATTTTCTAACCGAAGTGGTTCAATTTCCAATTCAAGCGCTGGTCTGCGATCAACAATAGTTTGACCACGCGCAGGACCTGCTGATGTATCAACAATTACATCAAACCTCGCAGTTGTTATCAACTCGGGGGCAATCACACTAGCAACTGCTCCGTAATCACCTAGAGTTACTGGCGAGCCGATTCGTTCGATGAATGCATTAATTAATCTTCCTGCAAATTGTGCACATGAGTCTGACGATTTGGTTAACTTATCGGCTTCTTCTGCGCTCACACATGGACGCATGAATACATCAAGCCCGTACATTGTTATTGGAATTCCGCTCTGGAAAACAATAGCTGCCGCTTCAGGATCAT
The DNA here is from genome assembly GCA_947461995.1 of Candidatus Nanopelagicaceae bacterium. Taxonomy (GTDB): domain Bacteria; phylum Actinomycetota; class Actinomycetes; order Nanopelagicales; family Nanopelagicaceae; genus Planktophila. The sequence goes on along the minus strand of CANHNH010000008.1, from coordinate 33,926 downwards.
GCCAGACGTTAAATTCGGCAGCAGGAGTTGCATTTCCCGCTGATGCTGATCCGCCCATTAAGACAATTCGCTTTAATTTCTTGGCACTTTCTGGAAATGCACGTAAGAAAAGTGCAATGTTTGTAAGAGGTGCGAGTGGTACCAATGTGACGGGTTCGGATGATTGATCTACTAGGTCGCGCAATAATTCGATTGCAGAGCGTGAATCAATACTTCTTCGAGATGGCGCTAAACCTAAATCGCCCATGCCATCTTCACCGTGCACATATTCTGCGTATTGCGATTGCCCAAGTAGCGGGCGAATTGCACCGCGAGCAACAGGAATGTCACCTGCACCGGCAGCATCTAATACTTGCAGTGTATTTGCCACAACTTGTGCGACATTTGTATTTCCATCCACGCACGTGATGCCAAGCAAATTTATTGATGGGTGTCGGGCTGCGAACAAAATCGCAAAAGCGTCATCAATTCCAGTATCTACATCGAGAATGACGGGTGTGGAATTCATGGACTTACTCTATTATCTATTTCATGGCCAAAGCACCAGTGATTGCCGTCGTAGGCAGTTCTAGCATGGATCTGACATGTTATGCCGAAGTTTTACCTCAAGCAGGACAAACTCTGTACGGTAATTTGTTTACAACAGGATTTGGTGGCAAGGGTGCAAACCAAGCTGTAATGGCGGCTCTAGCAGGAGCAAATGTTTATATGGTTGGAAGCATTGGCAATGATTTATTTGGCACATCGCTGCAAGAAAATTTCAAGAATCAAAATGTTAATTCAGAGTATGTAAAGATTTCTAGTTTGCCTACAGGCGTTGCGCATATTTGGGTTGATAGCCAAGGCCAAAATAGAATTTTGATTGTTCCTGGTGCGAATCATGATTTTGATGAGAATCACGCTGCGCAAGCAATTAAATTGATTCCTGATCTTGCAATAGTTATTGGCCAGTGTGAAGTGCCACAATCTGTGACAGCTGCAGCATTTGCTGTTGCAAAAGAACGCGGAGCGCTCACAATTCTCAATCCTGCGCCATATCAAGAGCTCTCATCAGATTTATTGGCTGTAACCGATTGGCTCATACCTAATGAAATCGAATTTGAAGAGTTCGTTGGAAGTGCTCCAACTGCGCTTACGCTGGCGCAATTTCGTAATGGAAACCAATCGATTGTGACACTGGGAGATAAAGGCGCGGTTCTCGTCTCTCCACAAGGTGATTTAACTAATATATCAACAAATAAAGTCCAAGCAATTGATACAACAGGTGCGGGAGATTGTTTTATCGGATCTTTTTCCTACGCGCTTGGCTCTGGGTCTGATCCAGAAAATGCCGCGCAATTTGCTTGTCGAATCGCCTCAATTAGTGTGACCCGAAAAGGAGCACAATCTTCTTATCCGAGTGCCGCTGAAATATCCACACTCTCATAACCACGTAAAACAAAGGTTGGTCGACGCTTTGGCGTACTTGCCAATTCAATATCTTTGAATCTTTCGAATAGTGCAGGCAAAGAAATTCCCATTTCTAGACGTGCGAGTGGGCCACCTAAACAAAAATGAATTCCAGCGCCAAAACCAATATGCAGATTTGGATTGCGCAACAAATCCATGTCATTAGATTTTTCAAAGACGCTCTCATCTCGATTAGCAGAGCCCAACAATGACGCTATTTTTTCCCCTTCACGGACCGTTACTCCCCCAATGTCTGTATCTGACGTGGCGGTGCGCTCAAACAAGTGAAGTGGTGCGTCAAAGCGTAAGAACTCTTCAACGGCTGTTTCTGCGATTTCGTAAGCCTTCGTTCGGAGTAAATCTGCCTGATCTGGTCTAGATAGAGCGGCAACCATTCCATTTCCAAAAGCATTAACACTTGCTTCATGGCCGGCGTTAAGTAAAAGCACACATGTTGCAACTAACTCGTGGGCACTTAACTTTTCACCACTCTCTTCAACTGCTGCTAAATCGCTGATGAGATCAGTTCCGGGATTCTTCTTTCTTTCCAACATTAAATTATGCACATAATCGGCAAATGCCTTCGCTGCAGCTTTAGCTTCGTTTTGATGCTCTGGAGTCGGATTAACTTCATACATTTTTACGATGGATTGGGACCATGGCCTTAATAAATATTCATCTGCGGCAGGAAATCCCAACAGAGCGGCAATTACTTTTACAGGTAATGGCTCTGCATAATCTGCAATAACGTCAAAGGTGTGGCCTGCTCGAACTTTGATTTCAATGGCATCGAGTAACTCTTGAGTAATTTTCTCAATTACTGGACGTTGGCTCTCAATTTTATTTCTATTAAAAGCTTTTGCCACTAATGAACGTAAGCGGGTGTGCTTAGGTGGTTCACTATCTAATATTGAATCTGCATGAAGCCAGTTAAATACATCCCATTCAAACTCTGGTTCTTTACTCTTAAAAATTCTGCCTAAAGATTTGGTACGCAAAACATCATTTGCGTCCTCATACCGAGCAGCTAAATACATCTGAGCGCCTTCGTGCCATACAGGTTTGCCGTGAGCTCTTAACTCTTGCAGTGCCGGATAGGGATCTTCGATGAAATTCTTATCGAGAAAATCAATCATTTATTCAGATGCAATCGCTGCATATCCTGGCTTAATAATCTTTTCAATTATTTCTAGCCTCTCCGGATATGGAATAAATGCACTCTTCATTCCATTGATTGTGACTCTTTGCAATTCTGCTAAATCCCACTTGAAAGCTCGAACTACTTCTGTCATCTCATGAGACATGGATGTTTGGCTCATTAAGCGGTTATCAGTATTAAGTGTTACTCGAAAACGTAGTTTGGCCAATATTCCAATCGGGTGTTGTTCTATATTTTTCGCAGCACCTGTTTGTAAATTCGACGTTGGACATAGTTCTAGGGGAATACGTCTATCTCGAATGTAGGACGCTAGCTGACCTAATTTAGGTTCGGCTGCGTTGACATTGATGTCATCGATTATTCTGACACCGTGTCCTAATCTTTCTGCGCCACATAATTGAATCGCTTCCCAAATTGATGGTAAACCATAGGCTTCACCAGCATGAATAGTGAAGTGTGCATCTTCGCGACGTAAGTATTCAAAAGTTTTTTGTTGATTAGATGGTGGAAATCCATCTTCAGGACCTGCAATATCAAATCCCACAACACCTTTATCTCGATACTTCACAGCAAGTTCGGCGACTTCTTGTGAACGATTATTTTGTCGCATTCCACACAAAAGTGAACGCACTTGAATTGTGAATCCTTCTGTGCGTGCTATTTCTTCGCCCTCACGGTACCCATCCAAAGTTGCCTGTATAACTTGATCAAGAGATAGTCCTTGCTCGGTAAATAACTCAGGCGCACCTCTGACTTCGGCGTAAACAACTCCGTCGCGAGCTAAATCAAGTGCGCACTCACGAGCAACTTGAACTATATTTTCTCGAGTTTGCATTACTGCAATTGTGTGACTAAAAGTTTCTAAGTAACGCACCAAGGATCCTGAATCACAGGATTCACGAAACCATGTGGCCAATTCTGTTGCGTCATCAGTTGGTAGAGCGGTATACCCAATCTTCTTGGCAATATCAATAATTGTTTGTGGGCGTAATCCGCCATCTAAGTGATCGTGCAATAAAACCTTTGGAACGCGTTTAATCTGTTCTACGGTTGGAATACTTTGCATACTCACTTTTTCACCAATTTCAACTAATTCGTTCCACAATAAGTGGGAGTCGCTTCACTTCTCCCGAGCCGATTGCAACACTACCTTCTAACACTTCTTGTGCTCGCGCAAATCGTTCGGGTGTATCTGTATGAAGGGTGTACAGGGCCTCACCTGCAACAATATTTTCACCTGGTTTTTTGTGGATTTCGATTCCAGCGCCAGCTTGAACGCTTTCACCTTGGCGTGAACGTCCCGCACCCAATCTCCATGATGCGATGCCGACAGACATCGCATCCATGGAAAGTAATGTGCCAGTTGAATTTGCTGTAATTGTTAAATTTTCTTTTGCAACAGGTATCGGTGAATCTGGATTTCCACCTTGAGCGCTAATCATTTTTCGCCATACATCCATTGCAGAACCATCTTTAAGTGCAACGGCAGGATCTTTGCCCTTGATGCCAGCTAACTCCAACATTTCTCGGGCGAAAATAATTGTTAAATCGACAACATCTGAGGGACCACCACCTGCCAAAACTTCGAGAGATTCTCTAACTTCCAAGGCGTTACCTGCCGTGAGACCCAGAGGCACATCCATTGCAGTTACGAGTGCCAATGTTTTAACTCCAGCATCTTTTCCTAGGCCAACCATAATCTGCGCTAATTCTCGCGCTTTTAAAGGATCGCTCATAAATGCACCGCTGCCAGTTTTAACATCTAGAAGTAGCGCACTTGTGCCTTCAGCAATTTTCTTACTCATAATCGATGATGCAATAAGTGGGATTGCTTCGACAGTTCCTGTTACATCACGTAGTGCATATAACTTTTTATCTGCAGGTGCTAAGCCCGCACCAGCTGCACAAATAACCGCTCCACACTCTTGCAAAACTTGTAACATTTTTTCATTGCTCAGTGATGCTTGCCAACCTGAAATTGACTCTAATTTATCTAGCGTTCCACCCGTGTGACCTAATCCGCGACCTGATAACTGTGGAACTGCCGCTCCGCATGCGGCTACAAGTGGTGCAAGCGGCAAGGTTATTTTGTCGCCAACACCCCCAGTTGAATGCTTATCTACAGTTGGTCGATCCAGCATTGACCAGTTCATTTTTTCACCGCTATTGATCATTGCGTTAGTCCAGCGAGAAATTTCTTGTGAATTCATGCCATTAAGCAAGATTGCCATCAGCAGTGCCGACATCTGCTCATCTGCAACTACTCCACGCGTGTATGCATCAATAATCCAATCAATTTGCGGATTAGCCAGAATAGATTTATCTCGTTTCGCTGCAATAATTTCTACTGCTGAAAAGGGTTCTACAGTGCTCATTAAAATTTAATTGCGATCTAAATCATCAGGGCCAAATGCCCACGGCAACATCGAAGACATCTTCATAGGTCCATCGGCAGTCATAAGTAATAACTCATTGCCGCCATGTTCGAACAAGAGTTGTCGGCATCTTCCGCATGGGGCTAGATAATCTCCTTGTGCATCGACGCAAAGAACCGCAACAAGTCGACCTCCACCACTCATGACTAGTTCGGATGTCATGCTGCATTCAGCGCATAAACCAAGTCCATAGCTAGCATTTTCAACGTTACATCCGCTGACTATTCGTCCGTCACTTACTAAACCTGCAACGCCTACTGGAAAATTTGAATATGGCGCATACGCTTTTTTACTGGCAGCAATTGCAACTGAATGTAAGAGTTGCCAATCAGGTGTCAGCGACATCTATTTCAAGCCACCACGTCTGTATGGGAATCCTGCGGCCGCCGGTCCCCGCAATCGTTGCGAGGCAAAAGAGAGAACGATCAGTGTTGCTAAATAAGGTGTCATCGTGACTAGTTGACCTGGAAGTTCATCAAAGGCAATAAAGAACCAAGCAAAGAAAGCTGCCAATGCAATAGCGCCTATTCCAGCAATTCGTTTTGCCTTTTTGAATGATCGCCATGATGCAAATATCAAGACTGCAACAATAAGCAATAGGAGGGCATGGATTGCAGTGGAATCTCGAAGTTGAAGAGCATCGGCAAAACCGAAGAGTGCGGCACCGGCTAATAATCCACCTGGGCGCCAATTACCAAAGAGCATGGCTGCTAATCCGATATACCCACGTCCACCAATTTGATTCTCCTGATAATGATTGGCAGCAACGATTGCTAAGAATCCGCCACCGAGACCCGCAAATCCGCCAGAAAGTAAGACTCCCCAATACTTCATCGCATAAACATTTACGCCAAGGGATTCAGCAGCAATTGGAGATTCTCCGGTGCTTCGTAAACGTAAGCCAAATGATGTCTTCCACAAAATAAAATAACTAAGCGGCACTAGTGCAACAGCAATCATTGTTACGTACGAGAGCTCACCAGTTAAACCACGTAATACTCGAGAAATATCTGAGATTAAGAACCAATTCTTCTCACCAATCCAACCGAGAAGATCAGGACTCTGCCAACCAAAATACTTTCCAGCAGAAAGAATTGGTAAACCGTTTTGACCAATAGATTCCACATCCGGAGATTGCGAGGGTCCAGGCCAAGAACCACCTTTAGCTAAAATTGTTGATATGTATCTAACTAAACCGGCAGCAATAATATTGATAGCAACGCCAGAGACTACGTGATCAACGCCAAATGTAATCGTTGCAATAGCGTGCACCAAAGCACCAACTGCGCCAAAGAAAATCGCAGCAAGCAAGCCGGCCCAAGGGCCGTGTTTGCTTCCCATGTAGCCGCCAGCCCAGGCGCCCATGATCATCATGCCTTCAAGGCCAATATTTACAACACCGGCACGTTCAGCAAATAAACCACCGAGTGCTGCTAAAACAATTGGGATTGAGAGCAAGAGTGCAGCTTTTGCGGTTCCAACACTTGTTAAGTCTGATGCGCCGGTAAGAATTCGAATAATTGAAAGAATCGCAATGATTCCAAAGAAAATCACAAGAGTTCGACGAAGTCCAGATAGTTTTCCTTTTTCTAACATTACTTTTCACCCGTCTTCGCGAGTGCAGTGCTTTGAAGTGTCAGTTGGTATCTGCGCACAACTTCATAGGCAATAACAGCGCTGAGTAAAATAGAGCCTTGCATAATCACATAAGTTTCTGGGGCAATATCAATGAGTTCTAGAATTCGAGAAGATACTTCAAGAAAACCAAATAACAAAGAACTAATTGCCATACCTAGTGCAGAATTGCGACCGAGCAATGCAATCGCAATTGCAGTAAAGCCAACTCCACCTCTAAAACCTAATGTGTAGCTATGAGTATCGCCGAGCAAAGTTGGCAAACCTGCTAGACCTGCTATTGCACCACTTGCAACGAGAGCAACAAACGTCATCTTTTTTGAATTAACACCACTGACGCGAGCCGCAATTGGATTCATTCCGCTTGAACGCAATTCGAAACCAAATCTAGTGCGATTAATAACAAACCAAAATGCTATTCCTAAAATTACGGAAATAATCAACATTCCGTAAACCCCACCACCAGGTTGTTCTTCAACACCTAGTTTCTTTAAAACGGGCATCAAATCTGGAAATTGGCCACTTGCAGGAAGTGGTTTAGTTGCTAAGTCATTACTACCTTCAACTTTAACCATGAAGTGTTTTGACAGAAGGTAAGCAGATAATCCACCAGCAATACTGTTAAGCATAATTGTTGAAATAACTTCACTCACACCACGTTTGACCTTCATATAAGCAGCAATCGCCGCCCATAAACCACCGACAAGCATTGCGATTATGAATATTGCGAGAATATGAAGTACCGGTGGCAAAACGATCATCGCACCAAAATAAGCAGCGAAGAGCGCGCCTAAGCGAAGTTGACCTTCTACGCCGATATTAAACAATCCAGCTCTAAACGTGAGTGCAATTGCAATTGCGGCGATGTAATACGAGGTGGCAAGATTTACGGTTTCCATTAAAGATCCTGCCTCAGAACCAAACTCCCACATGGCTGCAAACGCATCTCGAGGTGATTTATTTGTTGCCAGCAGTGATGCACTCGAAACAGCCAAACTAAAGAGAGCAGCAAAAACTGGGGCGGCAATTGAAAGAACAATTTTTCCTGGCTTAAATCTCATCACGCTGCACCTGTCATTGCAGAACCAAGTGCTTCTGGTGAGGTTTTTGCCGGATCTAATTCAGCAGTAATTGATCCTCGCAGCATCACAATTAAACGATCTGATAAACCAATGAGTTCTTCTAAATCTGCACTAATCAGAACAATTGCCATTCCATTTTCACGAGCAGTTCGCAATTCATTCCAAATTGCAGCTTGCGCGCCAACATCTACGCCTCGAGTTGGGTGTGATGCTAATAGTAAGGAAGGTGATCCACTCATTTCACGACCGACAATAAATTTTTGCTGGTTTCCACCTGAGAGAGCAAGCGCCAAAGTATCTGGACCTGGGGCGCGCACATCAAATTCTTGCATTATTCGAACCGTGTCAGACATTGTCGCTTTGCGATCAATCAGAACGCCATTCATTACCGGTTTGCCACGTTGGTGTCCCAAAATTCTATTTTCCCATAATGGAGAAGCCATTAATAATGCTTGGCGCTGACGATCCTCTGGAATAAATCCAATTCCCATATCTCGCCGATCAGAAACTGATTCAGTATCTAATGGTTCACCTTTGAAAACGACCGTGCCCGTGTAATCACGTAATCCAAGTACTGCTTCAATTAACTCGCTCTGACCATTTCCTTCAACGCCTGCAATTCCAAGAACTTCGCCCGCATGTAGAGTAAAACTCACATCTGTTACAAGATTTCGGGCACCAGATTCAGCTGGAACTGTTAAGTTCTTCAGTGAGAGCGTTACTTCACTTCTCTTGGCACTGCCATGAATTTCTGGTGAAGGCAATTCGCTTCCAACCATTAATTCTGCCAACTTTTTGGCTGTTGCATCTGAGGCCTTAACTTCGGCAACTGTTGATCCTGCTCGAATCACAGTTACATCATCTGCAACACGTAAAACTTCATCGAGTTTGTGGGTAATAAAAATAACAGTTAAGCCTTCTTTGCGTAAGCCCTGAAGCGCCTGAAAGAGTTCGTCAACCTCCTGGGGTACCAATACAGCCGTTGGTTCGTCAAAAATTAAAATTTTGGCTCCGCGATATAAAACTTTTAGAATTTCAACTCTTTGACGTTGACCAACGCCGAGATCTGCCACAAGTGCATCAGGATCAACTGTAAGCCCATAAGCAGCAGCCATCTGGTTGATCTTTGTACGCGCATCATTAAAATCGATAACTCCACCACGTGATGGTTCGTAACCTAAGACGATATTTTCTAGAACGGTGAAGTTATCGGCCAGCATAAAGTGCTGATGGACCATTCCGATTCCAGACTTAATAGAATCAGCTGGTTTCTTAAAATGAACTGTTTTTCCATTGACTAAAATTTCGCCGCTATCTGGGCGTTGCATTCCGTACAAAATCTTCATGACAGTAGATTTACCTGCGCCATTTTCACCGATGAGTGCGTGTACTGAACCTGATTCAACTGTGATTGAGACGTCTTTATTTGCGATGACGCCCGGGAATCCTTTACTTATATGTCGAAGCTCTACTGCTATCGCCACTACAAAAGACTCCTGTTCTTAATTCAACCGGACTAAAGAGAAGCGCCCGGTCCTACAAGTGAATCTAACTCCACTTTCGGACCGAGCGCCACTACTTATATTAAGTTTTTACAGATTTACTGCTGTGCTTTGGCTTACTTAGCTGGTTTTGTTGGAACCTTAATTTTTCCAGCAATGATTGCTTTTGCAGCAGCATCAATCTTTGACTTGTACTGATTGATGTACCCACCTGAATATGAAACGGCGATTCCACCGGTCTTTAGGCTGTAACGGCGACCAACTACTCCACCGCCAAGTGCATCTGTAACCTTCTTGCCAGCACTTGCTGCAGCAATTACGTCAAAGACTGCGTTGTCAACGCGCTTAAGCATTGATGTCAGCATGTTCTTCTTATCTGCTGCTGATCCTGTTAAGTACTGATCAGAGTCAACACCGATTGTCCAGATTTTGTTACCGTACTTACCGGCATCAGCTGCAGCGGCGAAAGTACCCGCACCTGAACCACCAGCAGCTGTGTAAATAACATCGACGCCCTTATCGATCATGCCGTTAGCAATAATCTTTGCCTTTGCTGGGTCATTGAAACCACTGTAATCAGGTGGCTCTGAAATGTACTTAACATCAACAGTTGCGTTCTTATCTGTAGCTTTAACACCAGCACGGAATCCAGCCTCAAACTTCTGAAGTAATGGAGTGCGTACGCCGCCGATATAGCCAATGTCACCTGTTACTGATTGAAGCGCAGCTGCAACACCGACGAGGTATGAGCCTTGCTCTTCAGTAAATACAAGGGAAGAAACATTTGGTAGCGCCACTGATTCATCATCAATGATTGCGAACTGAGTCTTTGGAAATTCTGCTGCAACCTTCTTGAGTGGACCCGCATATAGGTATCCAACTGCAACGATTGGTGTGTAACCAGCTTTTGCAAGAAGACGTAGCTTGTCTTCGCGCTCTGAATCTGTACCTTGTGTAACTGTTACTTCTTTAACAGTTACACCAAACTTTTTCTTAGCCATGTCGAGACCAGCTGCAGCTGAGTCATTAAATGACTTGTCGCCACGTCCGCCGATGTCATAAGCAATTGCTGCTTTGACTTTGATTGCTGCATTTGCTGTTGGGGCAACTAATGCACCAGCAGCGAGTGTTGCAGCTGCGACGAGTGCCGCAATGCGAATTGACTTCTTCAATTTTCCTCCAAGGGGTTTTTAAATACATGCAGATACATATATTTAAGGGTTGTCGTTAGAGGTGAGCCTAGTATTTTTCAGCGTGGAAACCCAAAAAAATCAGAGTTATTTAAGTGGCGCCGTAGAAGAAAACGCGATTATTTTCTTAAACTCTCAACCTGAAGTCGAAACTCTGAAAGTGTTTAGCGCACCAAACCTAAGTTGGAGTACGCCTTGGAAAGGGTTGTGGATGCAACTTCGTGGGCTTTTGCAGCGCCAGCGGCAAGCATTTTTAATAGATGTGCTTCATCAGAGAGTAGATCTAGAGTTTTTGCACGAATTGGATTGAGATATTCAACAACTACATCAGCTACTTCGCCCTTGAGATCTCCATAACCCTTTCCTGAGAAATGATTCTCTAGATCAGAAATTGACTGACCAGAAAGCGCGCTGTGAATGCTGAGCAAATTACTTACACCAGGCTTTTCTTTTTCATCGAATTTTATTTCGCGTCCAGCGTCGGTGACGGCAGATTTTATCTTCTTGGCGTTTACGTCTGGGTTATCTAGAATCTCAATAAGCCCAGCAACAGAATCAGATGACTTACTCATCTTGGCAGTTGGATTTTGTAAATCATAAATCTTGGCACCTTGTTTAAGAATAAAACCCGCTGGAATATTAAATGTTGCTCCATAGCGCGAGTTGAATCGTTCGGCTAAATCCCTTGTCAGTTCGATGTGCTGACGTTGATCTTCACCAACTGGTACTAGATCTGCTTGATAAAGCAAAATATCTGCTGCCATCAACATGGGGTACGTGAAAACTCCAACTTTCGTAGAATCAGATCCGCCTTTGGCGGTACGGTCTTTAAATTGAGTCATTCGGCTTGCTTCGCCAAACCCAGTGATGCACTCCATAACCCACGCTAATTGGTTATGTTCTGGAACATGCGACTGCACAAATAAAGTGGATTTTTCTGGTGAAATTCCAAGTGCCAATAATTGGGCAGCTGAGACCAAGGTTCTCTTGCGCATTAGTGCTGGTTCAGTTTCCACAGTCAAAGCATGCAAGTCAACAATGCAATAAAAGGCATCATGACCATCTTGTAACTCAACCCACTGTTTAACTGCGCCAAGATAATTACCGAGATGAAAGGAGTCACTCGTTGGCTGTATGCCAGACAAAACTCTTTTTGTGCTCATGGAGTTAATTCTCGCACGGACTAGGCGTTTCGAGAGATCAATAGCTGACCTGCTCGCTTACCTTCCAGCGTTAGAACCGTAATTCGCAATCCATTAATGCTTACAACGTCATTCTGCACTGGAATTCGACCCAGCACGTGCATAACAAATCCACTCGCTGTTTCATATGGTCCCTCAGGAATTTCAAGTCCTGTTTGTTCGCAAAGATCTTCAATAGAGACCAAACCATCAACTTCAAAATCTCCTGTGTGAGATTCCAGTTGCACTTCCATTTTATCTGTGTCGTACTCATCTCGAATGTCACCGATAAGACATTCGACGAGATCCTCCATTGTAATAATTCCGTCTGTACCACCGTACTCATCAAGAACGATGGCTAAGTGTTGTCTTTGATTTCGCATTTCTGAAAGTGCAGGTAGCACGCCTTTGGTGCCTGGCAAAAACATGATGTTACGTACTAATTCTTGAACTTTGCCACCAGTTGAAACCAAAGATGTATCAAGTAAATCACGAACGTGAATGAAACCGATTACTTCATCGGTTGAGCCCCGAACAACGGGATAACGTGAGTGTGCTTTATCAACTGCGAGCAATATTGCTTTTGAAATAGTTAAAGAGGCGTCCATGAAATCAACTTCGGTGCGTGGCACCATTAATTCGTGGATTTGTCGCTCTGATGCATTAAATACTTCTTCAACAATGTCTCGTTCTTCATCTGTGAGCGCAGCGTGACCTGCAACTAAATCAAGAAGTTCTTCTTCAGACATGGCACTGCGTTGTTCTTTCGGGTCAACACCAAAAATACGAACAACTAGGTCCGTTGAGTGCGACAGAAGCCAAATAATTGGTCGAAATAGAGTTGCGATTGCATCGATAATTGGCGCTGATGCAAGTGATATTTGTTCGGTACGAAATAACGCCAATCGTTTTGGAACTAATTCTCCAAAAACCAAAGAGAAATATGCAATCACTAGAGTCACTCCAATGAGTGAAATAGTTGTGCTCCAATTGGGATTTAATCCCATCTCTTCAAGCCAAGGAATTACATATTCGCCAAGTTTTTCTGCACCAAGTGCTGCAGATAAAAATCCACAGACCGTTACACCTACTTGAGCTGCGGCAAGGAATCGATTGGGATTTTCTGCCAGCAAAGCCACACGTTTGCCGCGTTTGCCTTTACTCGCTAATTGGCGAATCTGGCTTTCGCGAAGTGAGATTAGAGCAATTTCGGCAGCCACGAATAGCGCGGCTAAAAGAATAAGAGCCGCAACAGTAGCTACAGCGCCGATTAATCCGCCGAACGAGTGAGGCTCCATAAGGGTTACAACTGTACAGGAGTGCGCTTTGTCCAAACCCGTTAAACTTAAGAGCGTTGAGCCCAACCGGGCTCATCACCTTCATCCTCGGACCGTCGGGCACGTACCTGCCCGGAGAAGGAGAAATTTCTCATGGCTACAGTTGTATTTGAAAATGCTTCACGTATTTATCCAGGTTCGACAATCCCAGCAGTTAATAAGTTAAATCTAGAAGTTAAAGACGGAGAATTTTTAGTTCTCGTCGGACCTTCAGGATGCGGTAAGTCAACATCACTTCGGATGCTTGCAGGATTGGAAGAAGTTGATAGCGGTCGCATATTAATTGGTGACAAAGATGTCACACATGTAGCACCGAAGGATCGCGATATCGCAATGGTCTTTCAATCATATGCTTTATATCCACATATGAGTGTTGCTGAAAATATGGGCTTCGCACTTAAGATTTCTGGAATTGCAAAAGAAGAACGTGATCGAAGAGTATTAGAAGCAGCGAAGTTACTAGATCTCGAGGCTTTCCTGGATCGCAAACCAAAGGCACTATCTGGTGGACAACGTCAACGAGTTGCAATGGGACGCGCAATTGTTCGCGAACCACAAGTCTTTTTGATGGACGAACCACTTTCAAACTTAGATGCGAAATTGCGTGTAGCAACGCGCACCCAGATTGCTGCGCTTCAACGTCGCTTAGGTATTACGACTGTCTACGTCACTCATGATCAAGTCGAAGCGATGACAATGGGTGATCGTGTTGCTGTGCTTAAGGATGGAAATCTTCAACAAGTTGATACACCTCGAAATTTGTATGACAAACCAGCCAACGCATTTGTAGCGGGATTCATTGGTTCACCAGCAATGAATTTACTGAAGACATCTGTCAGCGCAGGTAAAGCGACTCTTGGAAAACTATCAATTGATGTACCGGCATCGGCTGGTTCTTCAGTCATAGTTGGAATTCGACCTGAAGGATTAATGGCAGGCCCTGACGGATTTTCAGTAAAAGTTGAAGTAGTCGAAGAACTAGGTTCTGATGCATACGTTTATGGTCAACCTGTAGATTCAAGTATTACTTTTGCACAGGCAGTTGAAGAACACGCACAAATTATTGTTCGCTGGGATCCAAAAAATCCGCCAAAACCTGGGGACACAATCACCGTAAGCGCGCAGGCGTCAGCGATTCATCTCTTTGATGCAGTATCAGGTGAACGACTGAAGTAATTCAATCTCGTTACCACTTGTAAACGTTTGAGGTGAATTTCCTAATCCCTTTAGCACGTGAACTTTTGCACGGCCTTGTACTCGCCATTTATCAGTGAGTACAAGTGCAGTGTCTTCATCAATGCCAAGTAAATAAGAACCTTCATCACTTCGGAGCGCGATAGATGCAATTCGATCTGGTACCCATCCAAGAAATTTGTCATAGTGCGGAATTACTTCAATATTAGGAATTAAGCCAAGGCCGCTTTGAATGTGCGACTTTCTGATTCCCACAATTTTTGATCCAAATGCCATTGCACCTGCTGAACAACCTGCCAAGGAGGTTCCGGAGTTAAATTCATTTTTGATTTTTTCCCAGAGTGGAGTCTGGTTAAAAACTTCTGTGATGTAACCAGGGTCGCCACCTGAAAAATAAATCAGGCCAGCGTTAGTAAGTTGAGAAATATACTTCTCGTTAAAGGCATCTTCTCTTGTCAGAATTGACAGAAAACAAACTTCCGCATCTAATCGTTTGGCCTGCACGGCTCCACGTTCTCTCCAAAACTCGATGCGGTCATCACTTTCTTGACCCGCACCCGTAGGAATTTGTATGTAGGTATTGGATTTACCTTGAGCGATACCACGTTGCAAAAGATCAGATTCGATTTCCTGCATCTGTACTAAGTACTCTCCTGAGCCAACCAGTGCTAAAGCACCGCGCTCAGGATTCATAGGTATTAAGCCATCGCCTTCTTGAGGTTTTCATAAATTGAATTGAGAAACTCCTGAGTTGTCTGCCAAGGTGCGCTCTTGGAAATTAACAACGATAAGTCTTTTGTCATTTTTCCTTGTTCGACTGTTTGAATGCATACGCGCTCCAGGGTTTCACAGAATGCAGCTAGTTCTTGATTGTCATCTAACTTTGCGCGATGTGCAAGACCGCGCGTCCAGGCAAATATCGATGCGATTGGATTAGTTGATGTTGCCTTTCCAGCTTGATGATCGCGGTAGTGACGCGTAACTGTTCCATGGGCTGCTTCTGACTCAACAATTTTGCCATCTGGTGACATTAATACTGAAGTCATTAATCCAAGTGAGCCATAACCTTGCGCAACGATGTCTGACTGAACATCTCCGTCGTAATTCTTGCAAGCCCAAACATATCCACCATCCATGCGAAGTGACATTGCTACCATGTCATCGATTAAGCGGTGTTCATACCAAATTCCTGCGGTATCAAAAGCAGATTTAAATTCTTGAAGATAAATTTCCTCGAAAATATCTTTGAAGCGTCCGTCATACGCCTTAAGAATCGTATTTTTTGTCGTTAAATACACAGGATATTTTCGATTTAACCCATAATTTAATGATGCACGAGCAAAGTCTCGTATTGAATCATCCAGGTTGTACATTCCCATAGCAACGCCAGAAGATTGGAAATCAAAGACAGTAAACTCCATAGGTGCTGAGCCATCGTCTGGCGCAAAAGAAAGAGTTAGTTTTCCGGGGCCAGGTACTTTGAAATCAGTTGCCTTGTACTGATCACCAAATGCATGACGTCCAATTACGATTGGTTTTGTCCAATGTGGGACCAGTCGCGGAACATTGCTAATAATGATCGGTTCGCGAAAAATTACGCCACCTAATATGTTGCGGATAGTCCCATTTGGTGATTTCCACATCTGCTTAAGATCAAACTCAGTAACACGGGCCTCATCTGGAGTAATTGTGGCGCATTTAATTCCGACCCCGTGCTTTTGAATAGCCCGAGCAGAGTCAATGGTTACTTGATCATCAGTTGCGTCGCGATTCTCAATTCCAAGATCGTAATACTCAAGGTTTACATCTAGATAAGGAAGAATCAAGGAATCTTTAATAAATTGCCAAATTATGCGAGTCATTTCATCGCCATCTAATTCGACTACTGTTCCTTCAACTTTGATCTTGGTCATACCTAATGCTCTCCTTAAAGTGACTGTACGTCTGCTTGTTTTGCTCGAACTGCTTCTGCTGCAACTTTTAGTGCAGCTAATTCACTATCTGTAAGTTTTGTTTCTACAACTTTCTTGATTCCTTCGCGGCCAATCTGCGCTTCAACTCCCAGATAAACACCAGAAATTCCGTATTCACCATTTACCCAAGCACACACGGGCATGGTTGCACCCGAATCTTCAATAACAGCTTTTGCCATTCGAGCCGCGGCTGCTGAAGGTGCGTAATAAGCAGAACCAGTTTTTAACAGTGCAACAACTTCTGCGCCTGCATTTCTCGTGCGATCAACTAACTCATCAATCTCGGCTTCTGATAATTTTTCACTGAGTGCAACACCGCCAACAGTGCAGCGACTTGGAACAGGAACCATCGTTTCACCGTGTGACCCAAGAGTTAATGTGCTCACTGATGCCACGGGAACGTTTAACTTTTCAGCAACAAAATGTGTGAAGCGCGCAGTATCTAGCATGCCCGCTTGCCCCATTACACGGTTATAGGGAAATGCTGTCGCGATTTGAGTTAGCGCGGTCATCTCATCAAGCGGATTTGAAACCACAATAATGACGGCATTTGGTGAGTGCTTAGCAATATTTTCAGCGACTCCGCGAACAATTCCTGCATTTACTACGATCAAATCCATTCTGCTCATGCCAGGTTTGCGCGGTAGTCCTGCAGTAATCACAACTACATCAGAATTCGCAGTTGCTTCATAGCCTGCGCCATCTGCACTAGTTGTTGCACCAATAATCTTTGTTTCAAATCCCTCAATAGAGCGAGATTGATTCATATCAAGTGCCAAACCCTCTGGTTTGCCTTCAAGGATGTCCGTGAGAACAACGGTGTCAAAAATGTTGTACTCAGCTATTCGCATTGCAGTAGTTGAACCATAAAACCCTGCACCGACGACGGTTACTTTACCTGCCATGGTTTACATCCTTCTTTCGAAAATCGGATTCATTTATTCCTTGATATGAACACAACTCTACAACCCGTGCGGCAGTGAAATTGCCAGGATAAAGAGCCCTACTGCAATACCTATCGGGAAATAGAACTCAATTGTGCGCAAATGCCTTGTTGGAAAAGCAATGCCTAATGTGCCAAGAGCTATTAGAAGTGATCCGGATCGCACGAAACTCAGGGCACCCAAAACTATCCCTACGACAACACATGCATAACTCGAAAATCTTAATATCTTGGAATCTAAGAACATGCATTAACTACATTCGTAACGAGCATGGCTCGTGTCATCGGTCCAACTCCACCCGGCATCGGTGCGACAAATCCAGCTTTTTCCAATACATCAGGATGGACATCTCCAAGCAATCCTGCATCTGTCCGTGAAATTCCCACATCAATAATTGCAGCACCTGTTTTAATCATCGACGCATTAAGAAAATGCGCTTGGCCAATTGCGGCAACAACGATGTCAGCATTTCGCGTGTGAAGTGATAAATCTTTAGTACCAGTATGCGTCAAGGTAACAGTTGCATTTTCCTGTCTACGGGTAAGTAATAAACCAAGTGGGCGACCAACAGTAAGTCCACGACCGATGACAGTAACTTCAGCCCCACTTAGTGCGACGTTGTAATGACGCAGAAGCGCGACAATTCCACTTGGTGTGCAGGGAAGTGGCGCATCGTATCCTGCGACTAATCTTCCTAAATTCATTGGGTGTAATCCGTCAGCATCCTTGGCTGGGTCTATTGCTTCAAGAATTACTTGTGGGTCAATTCCTTTTGGCATAGGTAACTGCACAATATAGCCAGTACATTCTTTTGCATTATTCAAATCTTTGATTGCGGCTAATACATCTGCTTGAGAAGCTGCCACCGGAAGATCTACACGTATTGAAGTAACTCCAACTTCTTGGCAGTCGCGATGTTTGCCACCAACGTATGAGTGTGACCCTGGATCATCGCCAACCAATACCGTACCGAGTCCTGGTGTGATTCCCTTTTTCTTTAATTCAAGTACGCGAATTGCTAAATCCTTTTTAATTGATGTAGCTAATGCCTTGCCATCAAGAATTACTGCGCTCATGCTCTTATCTTATGCGCATTTATGCGTGGGAGAAATGACGTGTGCCTGTGAAATATAAGCTGATTCCAGCCTGATCTGCGGCTGCAATAACTTCCTCGTCTCGAACGCTTCCACCAGGTGAAACAACTGCAGTAATTCCTGCAGTAATCAAAATTTGTAAACCATCTGCGAATGGGAAAAAAGCATCACTGGAAGCAACGCTTCCGGCGGCGCGATTGCCTGCGCGTTTGACCGCGAGTTCGGCACTGTCTACCCGATTAACTTGACCCATACCTACGCCGACACTTGCACCATTTTTTGCTAGAAGTATCGCATTGCTTTTAACTGCACGAACGGCTCGCCAAGCAAATTCAAGATCTTTCAAAGTATCGGATGAAACTTGTGGTCCGGCTACTAACCTCCATGTTGCAAAAGCATCGCCAGGAGCATTCAGTACATCTGATTCTTGCAGCAAAACCCCTCCACTGACAGGACGCATTTCAATCGGTGCTAACGCAGTTATGCTGCATTGCAAAATACGGATAGAAGGTTTTTGAGCAAGAATTTCCATAGCGGCGCTTTCATAACCTGGTGCGATGAGTACTTCAGTAAAAATTTCTGAAAGCGCTTTTGCCATTTCAACACTAACAATTCGATTGGCGGCGACTACTCCTCCGAAGGCTGAGACTGGATCACATTCATGTGCCTTTGAATAAGCAGTGGTGATGTCTTTTCCAATTGCAATCCCACATGGATTTGCGTGTTTAACTATTGCAACACATGGGTCTGCGTGATCGAAGGCCGCACGCCATGCAGCATCTGCATCTGTGTAATTATTAAAGGACATTTCCTTGCCGTGTAATTGTGTGGATTGAACAATTCCTTGTAGGCCATCGCTATAAATAGCGGCTGATTGATGAGGATTTTCTCCATACCGAAGAACACTCTCTTGCTTATAAATTCTTCCAAACCATTCAGGTAACTTTGATTGAGATTTACTTCCCAGCCAATTGGCAATTGTTAAATCGTATTCAGCTGTTGTTCTAAATACTTCGACAGCAAGGTTCTGGCGTTCTTCGTCTGTAAAGCCTCCTGCAGAAATGCTAGCGAGTAATTGATTGTATTGATCTGGTTGTGAAATTACAGCCACTGAACCATGATTCTTCGCAGCACCACGCAACATCGATGGTCCACCAATATCTATTTGTTCAATGCATTCGGCAAATGGTGCCCCTGAAGCGATTGTCTCTGCAAATGGATACAGATTGATAATAATCAGATCGAAAGGTTCGATACCTAAATCTTTAATTGCAGACATGTGATTGGCATTGTTTTGATCAGCAAGAATTCCAGAGTGAATAATCGGGTGCAGCGTCTTTATTCTTCCATCCATAATTTCCGGAAAACCAGTAATCGCACTGACTTCGGTGACTGCAACACCTGCTGCGGCAAGAGTTTTCGCAGTTGAACCCGTAGAAACTATTTGTACGCCTGCTGCACTTAGGGCTTTTCCAATTTCGCCTAAACGATTCTTGTCGTACACGCTGATAAGTGCTCTATGAATTTTCTTGCGATTACTCATCTGCAGTCTCCAACAAATCTAGAACTTGCGAAATGGTCGCCACGATGAGACCTCGTTCCACAATCTTAATACGTTCGTGCAATAGCTCTTCTGAATCTCCCTCTAAAATTGGCACTTCACATGAAGTGATTACTTCTCCTGTATCCATGCCTGCATCAACCCAGTGAATGCTTGTCCCGGTGATGCTCTCCTTGGCATCTAATGCATCGCGAACCGCATGGGCACCAGGAAATTTTGGTAAAAGCGATGGATGACTATTGATAACTTTGTAAGTTGAAACATAGTCGGGAGAAAGAATTCTCATAAACCCTGCGCTAACTACAAGCATAGGATTTAGTGATTCTGTAATGAAGAACAACTCTTCATTCCATGCTTCACGATCTTGCTCGAGTGGATGAGTAATAATTGGAATTGCTAATGCTGCACACTTGCTAACAACTTCTGCGTCAGGCTGATCCGTCAATACGGCAAGTACGTGTGCAGATAACTCACCACTGTGAGTAGCTTCAATGACAGCCTTCGCTAAAGAGCCATTGCCCGAAGCCAATATCAGTAAGCCTCTAGCCATCAATTTTTGATTTTCTAGAAGGTAATGAAATCTGCGGAATAAAAATTGCTAAAGCAATACCAAATCCCATCTCAATTGCAACACTTAATGGAAACTTCCACAACGAAGGCCCTACTGTTGACATTTCTTGCGTGAGTAAAGATCCACTTGAAAAATAAGTTAGGAGAAAAATGCTAGCAATACTTACAAAATAACTTTGCCACAAGACCTTTGTGCTCAAAGTAATTGTCCAACTCGCCAATAACGCGCCGGCCATTACAAAGAAAAATATTGAAAACAAGAATTGTGGATGTTCCGTACTTGGGAGCGCTCCGAGAATTGGTAAAGCAGGAATTTGTGCGACTGTATGTTCTAAGGGAGAAACAAGTGTGTTAGCACCTACCCCAAAACCAGTACCACTTAAGTAAGCCATTGCCGAAACTGCAGCATTTGGTAAATAAATAATATTAATGAGCAAAAGTAGTAATCCGCCGAAGATTCCTGGACGGAGAACAGTAATAAGGTCTTGAACAATTGATAAGTGAAGGAAAAGAGAGAACGCCAGAAATAACGCACTAATCGCAAGTAAGAGTGCAACTATACGAGTTCCAAAATTTACAGGCTGTGTAAGTGTGACTTTTTTACCAACAGTTAAGGTAGTGAGATAAACAGAAGGAATTAAAACCGCAATACCGAAGTACCAAACTGGACGAATTGAATCTGTCTTTGAGGCAAAAATTAGGAGCTCTGCAATAAGACAATAAATCACTGTGAAATGTACTCGGGCAATATTTACTAAATGATTATCATTATCTAGTCGCTCAACAATTCGTGAAAATGAACTTCTGATTGCTAGAAATGGAAAGAGCAAGCCACCAACGGGTAGATACGAAAGATAACCTTCAACTGCTGCGGGTGGAATACTCAAGGAAAGTGGAACTCTATGAAGACCCAACCACACCCAGGCTGCTGCACGAATCGGATCTGATGTATTTCCAGTAACACTTCCTGCAGTTGCCCATGCTATGAGAGATAAAAAGGCAATTGGAAGGAGTACGAGCGCGATACTACGTAGAACTTGTGACAACGAAATCCAAAGGACACGTTGAAACATCTGAACTAGCGCCCCAATATTGCGCGCATTAATTGCGCGCTCTCACTTGGTGTCTTGCCAACTTTCACACCGGCGGCTTCGAGTGCATCTTTTTTTCCTTGCGCTGTTCCCGAAGACCCAGAAACTATTGCACCTGCATGACCCATCGTTTTACCTTCAGGAGCTGTAAATCCAGCGACATAACCCACAACTGGTTTGGTGACATATTCACTAATGAAAGCTGCAGCACGTTCTTCGGCATCTCCACCAATTTCACCAATCATCACAATTGCTTGCGTATCTGGATCATCTTGAAATGCTCGCAAGCAATCTATGTGAGTTGTGCCAATAACAGGGTCACCACCAATGCCTACTGCTGTGCTAAAACCGATATCGCGAAGTTCGTACATCATCTGATACGTCAATGTTCCAGACTTAGAAACAAGTCCAATTGGTCCATTGATGGTTATGTCAGCAGGAATAATTCCTACATTCGATTTACCTGGGCTAATGAGTCCTGGACAATTTGGTCCGATAATTTGAGTTGTTCCTTTGCTCACGGCATGAGCATAAAAACTAGCCGAATCATGTACTGGGATTCCTTCTGTAATCACAACTACTAGTGGCATTGATGCATCGATTGCGTCGATTACTGCTGCCTTTGCAAATTTAGGTGGAACAAATACAACCGAAGTATTGGCACCTGTTGCGCTGATTGCTTCTGCCACGGTATTAAAAACTGGCAATGTGTGACCATCTATTTCGACGCTCTGACCACCTTTACCGGGTGTCACGCCTCCAACAATTTTTGTACCAGATGCAAGCATGCGCTTTGTGTGTTTAGTTCCTTCAGCACCCGTCATGCCTTGCACAATCACGATACTTTTTTCATTGATAAAAATAGACATTACTTTGCCGCCAATTCTGCAGCACGATTTGCCGCTCCATCCATCGTGTCCACTTGTTCAATTAAAGGATGTGCGGCAGCTTTTAATATTGCACGTCCTTCCAAAACACTGTTTCCATCTAATCTCACAATAATTGGTTTGGATGCTTTCGGACCCAAAAGCTCAAGTGCCTGAACAATCCCGTTAGCAACCGCATCACAGGCAGTAATTCCACCAAATACATTTACGAAAACACTCTTAACATCTGCATCGCCCAAAATTATTGAAAGACCGTCAGCCATTACTTGAGCAGATGCTCCACCACCGATATCTAAGAAGTTTGCCGGACGAACTCCCCCAAATTTTTCACCGGCGTATGCAACGACGTCGAGTGTGCTCATCACAAGACCAGCACCATTACCAATAATTCCAACTTGACCATCTAGTTTTACATAATTGAGATCTTTTTCCTTGGCCGCAGCTTCTAGAGCATTTGTTGCTGCATGATCAATGAGTGCTTCGTGATCGGGATGTCTAAATCCGGCGTTGTCATCCAAAGTTACCTTGCCATCGAGGGCAATAATTTTTCCGTCAACAGTTTTTACTAATGGGTTGATTTCTACCAAAGTTGCATCTTCAGATTGGAAAACCTTCCAAAGAGTTAATAGAACTTTTTCTACATCTGCAGCGACATCTGCAGGAAATGCTGCAGCCGCAATAATCTCTTTTGCTTTTTCAGGTGTGATACCAATGTTGGCGTCAACTGGAATTTTTGCGAGTTTTTCTGGTGCGGTATGAGCAACTTCTTCAATATCCATTCCACCTGAAACAGATGCCATAACAAGAAAAGTTCGATTTGAACGATCTAATAAAATTGCTAAGTAATATTCTGAATCAATAGGTGCGGCTTGTGCAATCATTACTGTGCGAACCGTATGGCCTTTTATATCCATTCCAAGAATTTCGCCAGCTTTTTCTTTTGCTTCATCGGCATTTGCTGCAACTTTTACGCCACCAGCTTTTCCGCGGCCGCCAACTTTTACTTGAGCTTTAACAACAACTTTTCCACCAATTTTAATTGCCGCATCGTGAGCTTGATCTGCTGTGGTTGCAATAGCTGCAGGAAGTACAGGAAGGCCGTGTTTTTCAAAGAGATCTCGGGCTTGGTATTCAAAGAGATCCACTGAAAACTCCACTCATATCGAAAAAATGTATTTGCTAATACTAGAGCTTCTCAACTGGTGCATATCGCAACAGCAATCGCTTCTCACCGTACTGTCCGAAGTTTATGGTGGCTTCGGACTTATCTCCTTCACCTGCAATCGCCACAACAGTTCCGAGTCCAAATGTGTCATGTGACACACGTTCTCCTACCTCTAATTGCATTGCGGTGCTTTTCTTTCCTGTTGCCCGAGGTGGTGCAGTAGTAACTCTGGGCTTTCTTGTCAGCGATGGAGAAAGCGATGACGAAGTTCCACCATGATTTCTCCACTCGATAACACCTTCAGGAATCTCATCTAAGAATCGTGAAGCAGGGTTATAGGTTGGAGATCCCCACGATGATCTGTATTCGGCACGCGAAATATAAAGTCGTTTTTCAGCACGTGTAAGTCCAACGTATGCAAGACGACGTTCTTCTTCGATTTCATCTTTCTCACCCAATGTGCGTGAGTGTGGAAATATTCCATCTTCCATACCTGTGAGAAATACAGTTGGAAATTCCAAACCTTTTGCAGTGTGAAGTGTCATCAGCGTTACAACGCCACCATGATCTTCGCCCTCGGGAATTTCATCAGCATCTGCAACCAGTGAAACTTTTTCTAAGAAACCAGAAAGAGAAATTTCTTCGTCTTCGCCCAACTCTTCAAAGGGCCTTTCTTCATACTCCATCGAAACTGCTACTAATTCCTTTAGGTTTTCGACTCGAAC
Organism: Candidatus Nanopelagicaceae bacterium; assembly: GCA_947461995.1. Lineage (GTDB taxonomy): Bacteria > Actinomycetota > Actinomycetes > Nanopelagicales > Nanopelagicaceae > Planktophila. The sequence goes on along the minus strand of CANHNH010000008.1, from coordinate 9,752 downwards.
CTCATCTTGAGGATCGGTACTCGAAGATAACTCGGCAAGTAATCCAGATTGCTCGAGAATAGCTTCAATAATTACAGATGGCCGAGTTTTAGCTTCTACAAGTGTACGTAGTGCCACCATCATGGAGACAAATTCTTTAACAGATTGGGCAGCACGATTTGGAATGCCAGATGCTTGCTCGCATTGAGATAAGCCAGACCAAAAAGAAATATTGTTACTTGATGCATATAGATCTATGCACTCAAGCGCTCGATCACCGATACCGCGTTTAGGAACGTTGATAATTCTCCGCAAAGAAATTTCATCTTCTAGATTGGCAAGTACCCGCAGATAAGCCAAAAGATCTTTAACTTCTTTTCTCTCATAGAATCGAAGACCACCAACTACTTTGTAGGGCAATGCCGATCTCATAAAAATTTCTTCAAAGACACGAGATTGGGCGTTTGTGCGATAAAAAATTGCGGTATCCCCTGGATCGGATTGACCCGAGCGCTGCAGTTCGCGTATTTCATCTTTCACAAATTCCGCTTCATCATGTTCGGATTCTGCAACATATCCAATAAGTGGAGCACCGGCGCCGGCTTCTGACCACAAGTTCTTCTCTTTGCGACTCTGGTTCTTTGTAATCACCGCATTAGCCGCAGAAAGAATGTTCTGCGTAGAACGATAATTTTGTTCAAGTAGTACTGTCGAAGCGTTTGGATAATCCAATTCGAATTGAAGAATGTTGCGAATTGTTGCCCCACGAAAGCCATAAATAGATTGGTCAGCATCACCAACAACGCATAATTCGGCTGGTGCCAAGCCTTCCTGAGCGTTTCCAACAAGCTCTTTTACCAATATGTACTGTGCATGATTTGTATCTTGATATTCGTCCACTAATACGTGCTTAAATCGTGAGCGTAATCGTGCTTTGGCCTCAGGGTATTTTTGAAGAACTTCAACAGTTTTTAAAATCAGGTCATCAAAATCCATTGCATTAGCCTGTTGTAATCTACGTTGATAAATACTGTAAACATCAGCAACAACTTCTTCAAATTGATTTTTACTGGCATTTACATAATCGTTTGGCCCCATCAATTCATTCTTTGCATTTGAGATTATTGATTGAAATTGTCTTGGTGGATAACGCTTTGGGTCGAGATTGAGTTCTTTTGAAACAATTGTGATGAGTCGCAAACTATCTGCAGAATCATAAATACTGAAAGAATTCCCATAACCCAATCGCACTGCTTCAAGGCGTAATAATCGAACGCATGCTGAGTGAAAGGTTGAGACCCACATCGATTTTGCAACTGGCCCGACCAATGCCGCAACGCGATCTTTCATCTCGCCGGCAGCCTTATTTGTAAATGTGATCGCCAGAATTTCATATGGAGCGACGCCGCGTCTAGCCATTAAGTACGCAATTCTGCGAGTAAGTACTCGAGTTTTTCCAGATCCAGCACCTGCAACAACAAGTAGCGGACCGCCACTATGAATTACAGCGGCTTGTTGTTGCGGATTGAGCCCTTCTAGTAAGGGATCGGTACTTTCCATGGTGGTGAGTCTATTAGGCTTGCGATATGGAACCGATCGCAGATAGCGAAATCAAGCGCGTACTAGTTGTCAATGCTCACCCAGATGATTCTGATTTCGGCGCATCTGGAACCATTGCACAGTGGGTGAAAAAAGGTATCAAAGTTTCTTATGTGCTCTGTACTAATGGTGATCAAGGTGGCGAAGAGTCAGGAATAGCAAAAGAAGATATGCCTGCTGTTCGCCAACGTGAACAACGCGAAGCAGGTGCTGCAATCGGTGTTACGGATATAACTTTCTTAAATTATGTAGATGGACACCTTGAGGCAACCATTGCACTTCGAAAAGATATTGTTCGACAAATTCGCCGAGTTCAACCTGATCGAATGGTGTGCCAGAGTCCAGAGCGCAATTGGGAGAGAATTGGTGCCAGCCACCCCGATCACTTAGCCGCTGGCGAAGCTGCGATTCAGGCGGTGTATCCAGATGCTCGAAATCCATTTGCGTTCACAGATTTACTAGAAAAAGAGAACCTGCAACCATGGAAAGTACGTGAAGTGTGGGTAATGGGCTTTGCTAATCCCGATCACTTTGTTGATGTTACTGAAACGTTTGATCTTAAAATGAAAGCACTGCACGCCCATGCATCACAAACATCGCATAATCCAGAGTTAGAAAAAATGGTTCGCGAATGGGGCGCCCGTAATGCTGCTGCTGCAGGCTTTGCCGAAGGAAGAGTTGCCGAGGCTTTTAAAATAGTAAATACAAATTAATTTACTAATACCTTTTGAATTTCAAGAGTTTTCGCTGGCTTACCATCTGGCGCTCCACCAACTGCTCCAGCCTTTGCAATAGCTTTAACAATATCTAGCCCTGATGTAATGGTGCCCCAAATTGTGTAACTTGGCGCAAGTGTTGTGTTTTCATAAACCAAGAAGAATTGGCTGCCATTTGTGTTTGGGCCTGAATTAGCCATAGCTACAGAACCTTCTGGATAATTACTCTCGAGATTTTCTGGCAAGTTCTCATCTGGGAATGTAAATTGTGGTCCACCGCTTCCAGTCGCTGTCGGATCCCCACATTGCAAAACAAATAACCCTTGTGTAGTTAAGCGGTGACACAGTGAGTCGTCATAGAAGCCTCCTTTTGCAAGGGCAGCTATTGATGTCATAGCAAAGGGTGCTTTTTCACCGACGGTGGTTATGACAATATTTCCACAATTTGTGATGAAGATAAATTCTTTTGGAAACTCTGTTAACACTTTTTCGGGAGTTGCCACTTCAACTGGCTGGTGACCGACAGCTTTAGCTTCCGTACAAGAAATACCATCTTCTGTAACAGTTGGTCCTTGCGAAACTTCTTGACTTTGACCGCAACCTGATAAGGAAATAGCAGTTACGGTAAGCGCAATAAGGGAAACTTTTTTAAAGCGTGACATTTTTTACTCCCACTCGATGGTTGCCGGCGGCTTACTGGTTATATCTAACACGACTCGATTTACTTCGCGGACTTCATTGGTGATTCGTGTCGAAATCTTCTCAAGAACTTCATAGGGAACTCTGGACCAATCTGCTGTCATTGCATCTTCACTTGATACCGGCCGAAGCACGATTGGGTGCCCATAGGTACGACCATCGCCTTGAACTCCAACACTTCGCACATCAGCTAATAGAACAACAGGACACTGCCAAATATCCCGATCGAGTTCTGCGTTCTTTAACTCTTCCCGAGCAATTGCATCAGCTGCACGTAAAATTTCTAAACGTTCGCGAGTAACTTCTCCGATAATCCGAATGCCGAGTCCGGGGCCAGGAAAAGGTTGACGCCACACAATTGCTTCAGGTAAACCTAATTCAATTCCAACGTTTCGTACTTCATCTTTAAAGAGTTCACGCAATGGTTCTATCAAACTAAATTTGAGATCATCAGGTAATCCACCAACGTTATGGTGAGACTTAATATTTGCAGTTCCTGTTCCTCCACCAGATTCAACCACATCTGGGTAGAGAGTTCCTTGTACTAAGAATTCAACCTCACCGCCGCTTGCTATCTCTCGTGCGGCTTTCTCAAATGATCTGATGAATTCGCGGCCAATTATTTTACGTTTTGTTTCCGGATCGGTGACGCCTTTGAGTGCATCTAAAAATTGATCTACCGCATCGATGACAACAAGATTTACTCCAGTTGAAGCAACAAAATCTCTTTGAACTTGTTCGGATTCACCACTTCGAAGTAAGCCGTGATCTACAAAGACGCAGGTTAATTGCTTACCGACTGCTTTTTGAATAATTGCTGCAGCAACTGCGGAATCTACGCCACCTGAGAGTCCGCAGATTACTCGTTTGTCGCCAATTTCTGTGCGTGCTTTTTCGATTTCAGTCTGCGCAATATTTGTTGTCGTCCATGTTGGTGAGCACTTTGCAATATTAATCAACCAATTTTTAAGAATGGCTTGGCCATGTTCTGAATGCAAAACTTCTGGATGAAATTGAACTCCAGATAATTGAGCATTGGAACTTTCAAAAGCAGCAATTGATGTGTCGCTCGTACTTGCAGTCACGCTAAATCCACATGGTGCCTCTGTTACGGCATCTCCATGCGACATCCACACTCTTTGTTCTGATGGCAGTGATGCAAAAACTTTTGATCCGGCATTAACTATTAATTGAGTGCGTCCATATTCTGATTTGCCGGTCTGGCTTACAACGCCACCAAGGGCTGCAGCCATTGCTTGAAAGCCGTAGCAGATTCCAAATATTGGAATGTTGAGAGCAAAGATTGCAGGATCAACCGATGGCGCATTTTCTGCATACACACTCGATGGTCCACCAGAGAGAATTATTGCTTCGGGATTTTTAGCACTTACTTGTGCTGCAGTGATGGATGAAGGAACTACTTCTGAATAAATATCTGCTTCACGGACTCGTCGTGCGATTAATTGTGCATATTGCGCGCCAAAATCAACAACTAAGACTCCGTGAGGATTAGGCACGATGAATAAGTACTTCTACTCGCTGGAAAGATTTAACATCTGAATAACCAGTTGTTGCCATCGCACGACGTAATGCGCCAAACAAATTCATCGACCCATCGGCTGCATGTGAAGGTCCAAGTAAAATCTCTTGCAATGTTCCTGACGTTCCAACAGCAACTCTTTCTCCACGAGGAAGTTCTGGATGGTGCGCTTCAGATCCCCAGTGCCAACCAAGACCTGGTGCCTCTGTGGCTTTTGCAAGTGGGGAACCCATCATTACCGCATCGGCTCCACATGCAATTGCTTTAGCAATATCTCCACTGCGGCCAACAGAACCATCTGCAATAACGTGAACATAACGTCCGCCAGATTCATCTAAATATTCGCGACGAGCCGATGCGACTTCAGCGACAGCAGATGCCATAGGAACTTCAATGCCCAAAACTTTTCGGGTCGTGTGCGCAGAGCCGCCACCAAAACCAACGAGTACACCAGCAGCACCAGCACGCATTAAGTGAAGAGCACCTGTTGCAGTTGCAACTCCACCTACTATTACAGGTACATCTAATTCGTAAATAAACTTCTTTAGATTTAGCGCTTCGGACTCTGCGGCAACGTGTTCAGCACTGACTGTTGTTCCACGAATCACGAAAATATCTACTCCTGCATCGATAACTGCTTTATGTAATTCAGCAGTGCGGGCAGGTGAAAGCGATGCAGCAACAGTTACGCCAGCATCTCTAATAGTTTTGATTCGCTCTTTAATGAGTTCTGGCTTAATTGGCTCGGAATAAATCTCTTGCATGCGCTTGGTTGCGTGCTTATCTGGCATGGATGCAATTTCACCGAGTGGAATTCGTGGATCTTCATAACGAGTCCACAATCCCTCAAGGTTAAGAACTCCTAATCCACCTAGTTTTCCAATTGCAATTGCAGTATCAGGTGAGACAACAGAATCCATTGGCGCAGCCATCATTGGTAAATCAAATTTGTAGGCGTCAATCTGCCATGATGTTGAAACTTCTAGTGGGTCACGAGTACGGCGACTTGGAACAATTGCGATGTCGTCAAAAGAATAAGCCACTCGCGCTCTCTTGCCGGGAGCTATTTCAATATCGCTCATCATCGCCTCTTTCTTTGTTAGTTCTTCTGTGAATAATTTGGTGCATCTGCAACGTGTAAAACATCATGCGGATGACTCTCTTGCAAACCTGCTGCAGTAATTTGAATAAGTCGACCTTCGCGGCGAAGTGTTTCGATGTCAGGGGCTCCTGCATATCCCATTCCAGAACGCAATCCACCAACTAATTGGTGCACAACATCGGCTGTAGATCCACTGTAAGCAACTTTTCCTTCTATGCCTTCTGGAACTAATTTGTCTTCAGACAAAACATCATCTTGCATGTAGCGATCTTTGGAATAAGACTTTTTATCTCCGCGCGATTGCATCGCACCAAGTGATCCCATTCCGCGATACGCCTTGTACTTGCGTCCATCAATTTCAACTAATTCGCCAGGTGATTCATCGCAGCCTGCAAGTAATGAACCGAGCATTACAGAATTTGCGCCAGCAACAATTGCTTTCACAATGTCACCTGAATATTGCAATCCACCATCTGCAATAAGTGGGATACCCGCTTTTGCGCACGCCTTGCTTGCTTCCATAATTGCAGTTATTTGTGGAACACCAACACCGGCAACAACTCGAGTGGTGCAAATTGATCCTGGACCAACTCCAACTTTTACGGCATCTGCGCCAGCATTAATGAGTGCTTGTGCGCCTGCACGTGTTGCAACGTTTCCGCCAATAATTTGTGTAGTTGGCGAAAATTTCTTAATGCGTGCGATTGCATCTAACACCGCGCGGTGATGCCCGTGTGCAGTGTCAACGACAACAACATCGACTCCTGCTTCGATCAGTGCTTGCGCACGATTAAAACCATCATCTCCAACACCAACTGCTGCTCCTGCAAGACCTACATTTTTTACTAACTTGACGTGAGTGACTTGTTCTTCGATTGGTAAATTTCTATGAATAATTCCAATGCCGCCAGCTTTTGCCATTGCAATTGCCATCGCAGATTCTGTGACTGTATCCATCGCTGAAGAGACCAGCGGAACAGAGAGTGAAATCGTGCGAGTAAGCCACGTGCCAGTATTTACTTCGCTGGGAACAACTTCTGAGGCATCTGGTAGAAGTAAAACATCATCATAAGTAAGGCCGAGCATTGCGATTTTCTCAGTATCGCTACTCATCGTTGCCCTCCTTCAATATCCCCACTTGCGTAAGAAGGTCAGAGTCTATCGGTGGAATTAGGCTCCTATTGCCCGCGTGATTTCCTCACATGCGAAGTTCAAATCAGGGGTTTTTGTCATGTTTGTGCAATCGCTTTCTCGCCATCCTGGGCCGCCTAAGAGTATGCGTGGAGCAGGGCGCATAGTTGGCAGATCTTTGAAAAAAGAAGGGTCGGCATTTTCAACTAATTGTGCCCATAGGAAGATTGCTGGTGGTGCAAATTTTTCTACCATTGCTTCAAGGGCAATAAATGGTGTTCGGGCACCCATGAATTGGCACTCTATATTTCTTTCAGCTAGCGCGGCAGCTAAAGCATGAATTGCGAGTGAGTGCATCTCTTCACCAACTGATGCAACAAGGACTGGACGAGGATTGATTGGATTTTTCAATAATGACTCTCGCTCACGCAAAACGGTTTTTAAAATCTCAGAAAAAAAGTGTTCTACTTCAATGCCTTTGCCTGTCTCTTCCCACACTTTTCCGATGAGAACAAGAACTGGAACTATGACCTCTTGCCACGATTTAATCACGCCATATTTTTTCAAATCTTTGCGAAGTGCACTCTCAATAAAATTCTTATCCATCGCCATTGCTGCGTTATACAAAACGCTAATCATGTCTTGTCGATCAGAAAAATCATCCACAATTCTGTCAACATTTATAGTGCTTTCATCACTTAATGCTTTTTCTGCTGCCAAAGCTGGTGGAGTGCCAGCAATAATTAATCGACGCATCGTTGTTAATGTGGCTAGGTCTTCAGCGCTGTAAAGCCGATGCGAACCACTCTCGTGATCCGTTGGCCCAACGCCGTAGCGACGAGCCCAGGTTCGAAGAGTCGCCGGAGCCACGCCAAGGCGCCTAGCCACGGCAGCAACGGTTAATAGCTCTTCCATAGGCTAATCGTGGCGTGATGAGAGGCAACTCACCACTTAGAAAGCCCTTTGTGAGGGGAATTCGATGGTGGCTACTTGAACAACCTATGAATCGGTTGTACCTTCTGTGTATGGCTGAAATCTCGCGTTTACCCCAACCGATCGCTGATCATTGGGAGTGGCAGTACGAAGGTTCATGCCGAACTATGCCTAGTGAGATGTTTTTTCATCCAGATGGAGAACGCGGGCCACGTAGACGCAATCGTGAAAATGCAGCAAAAGCTATCTGTGCGAATTGTCCAGTCATCCAGCAGTGTCGCTCTCATGCCCTGGCTGTTCAAGAACCATACGGAATCTGGGGAGGCTTGTCAGAAGATGATCGCCTCACAATTCTGGGAGAAGCAATTACACCCGAGGTTTCTCACGCTTCATAAATTATTTAGATAAATAAAAACCCCTTCGCGGTAAGCGAAGGGGTTTTTATTTCTAACAAATGAATTTATTTAGTGCGAGTGTCCACCTGGGCCATGTGAGTGTCCGTGGCCGCCAGCTTCAGGTGCCTCATCTGCTGGGCGTTCGTAGACAACAGCTTCTGTTGTAATAAACATCGCAGCAATTGATGCAGCATTTGCAAGTGCTGATCGAGTTACTTTCACTGGATCGATGACGCCATCTTTTGCAAGATCGCCATAGACATCAGTTGCAGCATTAAAACCTTCATGTGCTTTCATCGCGCGAACTTTTGCTACAACTACGTAACCTTCAAGTCCAGCGTTTTCTGCAATCCAGCGAAGCGGCTCATCGCAAGCCTTGCGAACAAGACGAACACCAACAGCCTTATCGCCAGTAAATCCAAGGTCGCCTTCTAGGGCATCGGCAGCGTGTACAAGTGCTGCTCCTCCACCGATAACGATTCCTTCTTCTACTGCTGCGCGAGTTGCTGAAATAGCATCTTCAAGGCGGTGCTTCTTCTCCTTGAGTTCTACTTCTGTGTGTGCTCCAACTTTGATCACGCAGACTCCACCAGCGAGTTTTGCAACGCGCTCTTGAAGCTTGCCGCGATCCCATTCAGAGTCCGTAGTGGCCAATTCATTGCGGATCTCTTGTACGCGCGCTGCAACTAGTTTCTTATCTCCGGCGCCATCAACGATTGTCGTGGCATCCTTTGAAATAACTATGCGGCGTGCTTTGCCGAGAGATTCAACTCCGATTTGATCGAGTTTCATTCCAACTTCTGATGAGATAACTGTTCCACCGGTCAGAATTGCAATGTCTTCGAGCATCGCTTTGCGACGATCTCCAAAGCCAGGTGCTTTAACTGCAGCAGAGGCAAATACTCCACGCATGCGGTTAACAACCAGAGTTGAAAGAGCTTCTCCTTCAACATCTTCAGCAATGATCAATAGCGGCTTTGATGCTTGTGCAATCTTTTCAAGAATTGGAAGTAAATCTGCGAGCGCAGAAATTTTATTTCCAACTATCAAAACGTAGGCATCTTCTAGGACTGCTTCCATACGATCTTGATCAGTTACGAAGTATGGAGAGATATAGCCCTTATCAAATTGCATACCTTCTGTGAATTCGAGTTCAAGCGCCGTTGTTGAAGCTTCTTCAACTGTGATCACGCCATCTTTGCCGACCTTGTCCATCGCTTCTGCGATGAGGTCTCCAATGCTGCGATCTTGTGCCGAAATTGTTGCAACGTCAGCGATCTGCGCCTTGTCATTTACAACAGTGGCGTTAGCGCGCAGGCGCTCAGAGATAGCAATAACTGCGGCTTCAATTCCGAGCTTAAGATCCATTGGTTGAGCACCGGCTGCAAGGTTACGAAGTCCTTCTTTAACCATTGCTTGAGCAAGAACCGTGGCAGTTGTTGTTCCATCACCAGCGACATCGTTGGTCTTGGTTGCAACTTCTTTAACGAGCTGTGCTCCCATGTTTTCGACAGGATCAGAGAGTTCAATTTCTTTGGCGATTGTTACGCCATCATTTGTAATCGTTGGAGCGCCGTAGGCCTTAGAGATAACTACGTTGCGACCCTTAGGTACAAGAGTTACTTTGACGGTGTCAGCAAGTATGTTGACGCCACGTT
>CANHNH010000007.1 GCA_947461995.1 Candidatus Nanopelagicaceae bacterium | reverse complement strand
GAACTCAAAGTACAGATGGTTACGGTCTCAAAGAAATCGAAGAATTCTTGTTGTTTTGATGGCCTTGGGAACAGCTCTTGTTGCGGCAGGAAGTTATTGGCCAACGTTAAAAACCAATTTGAATCTATCTGACGGAACGTCAGTAGTGATTTACAGCGTTACCGCCATCTTCGCTATTTTTGCCGTACTTATGGGTTATCTGTTTCTACGAATTAGCGTTCGAGGGATAGCTGATGCACCTGACGAGCTACTAGATGAGCGTCAGATAAAGATTCGCGATACCTCATTTAGATATGCATATTATGGGTTTGGGTACATAGTTCTAGTACTTCTGCTTCTAATGAACATAGGACCTGAAGTAAAGCTGTTTCAGCCAGAAGGCAATGATGGCAGCTACTTAATAATTTCAATGATGTTCTTATGTGCCGCTTTACCTTCAATGATCTTGGCCTGGCGAGAACGGGATATCTAATTCGGCTCATAAGGCGACTCTTCTATTAATATTGTCTAATGCCAACACTTAGTCACATGCTTTGGTTCAAAGACCAAGCCGAGGAAGCTGTAAATCTATACACGAATCTTTTCGAGAATTCAAAGATCTTCAGCACCATTAGAAATCCTGATGGCGGAGTATTCACCGTTGAGTTTGAGATTTTGGGTTCAAAGTACACAGCAATTAATGGTGGTGAGATGTTCAAATTCACTGAAGCTTTTTCAATTTTTATTTTGTGTAATGACCAAGCAGAAGTAGATAAGTACTGGGATGCCCTCACCGCAGACGGAGGCGCTGAAGGTCGGTGTGGGTGGCTCAAGGATAAATTTGGACTCTCATGGCAGATAATCCCAAGACAACTTGGTGAATGTCTCGGTAATCCTGACCCATCTAAGTCAGCTGCAGCGATGACTGCAATGATGGGAATGTCCAAGTTAATCGTTAGCGATTTAGAAGCCGCAGTTAAGTAAATTTGGCTCATAGGGCGACGCTTCTTTGACATTTAGTTACTGCGAGTAACTTTAATTCTGTGCAATAATTCCATAACGGTGGTTTGGTAGTAATTGGGACTTGGTTAACAGCCGAGTCCCTTTTGCTTGAGTGCAGCACTTAAAAATGTGTGTAATAATTGAAATGCAATTCGGGTTTGGTAGTAATCGGGACTTGGTTAATAGCCGAGTCCCTTTTGCTTTCCACATGTTTGATCTTTCCACAGGTTGTTTTAGTTCTAAGTTTTAGCACTACTTGGTTGCGTAACTTCGCTCTCGTGATGGGGGCGTGTTGTAATTGGCAGCCTGGTCGTTTACCAAACCACCGGAGCGGGTTCAAACCCCGTCGTCTCCACCACAGCCTTAACTGATTCGACTCGACCTATTGGTAGTGGTCAAAAGAGTTGCACCAGATCTGCATGAAAGAGCCCTGAGAAATCGGGGCTCTTTCTATTTGTGTTCTAACCTATCGGGCGACGCTTCTTGAAAATCTTTCAGGATTAAAACTGCTGATATCAATTGCCGAAGTTCCATCTAAAATAAGATCGGTTATTGCGCGTGCTGAATTTGCCGCAAGAGTCACTCCAAGCATCGCATGCCCCGAGCTTATGTATAAGTTACTGACACCAGAGATTTTTCCGATTACTGGTAGACCATCAGGAGTCATCGGACGTAGTCCAGATTTAGGTTCTGCATTCCTAAAGATGTCTTCTTTAAAATATCGTGCGCTCGATTTTAAAATACCTCGAGCGCGTTTTTCATTTATAGAAAGTCCGTTACCGCCAAACTCCATTGTGCCTGCAAATCTTACGTAATTCTGATTGGGTGTAACTGCAACTTTTGCAGAGCTAAGGTAAAGCGAATTCTTAATTCGCTTCTCACCAACAAAATCAAAACAATAACCTTTACCAAAGCGAATCGGAATACGGATTCCAATGTTTTCTAAGAGTGCGCGACTGCCTACACCAGCTGCCACAAGAACTCGATCACCGGAAAAGGTACGGCTACCAGCTTCCACGTGTGCTTTGGACCCTTTTGTAACCAGAGTTATTTGCTCTGATTGATCAATAAATTCAACACCGAGCTCAATGCATTTCTTGCGCAGTCCACTTATCAAGGAAGTTGGATCTACAAAGTATTGATCTGAACAATCTATTCCGTATTTTACAATCTCCGACAGGAGTGGTTCTCGTGCCTGCATCTGCGAAGAATTTAATACGCTAACTGGAGCCATTCCGTATTTCTCAACTCCTTCGAATTCGATGGCGTGAGAATCAAGTTCAGCTTGAGAAGTAAAAGCCATCAAGATACCGGAGCGATGAATTTCGAATTCAACTCCTTTTTCGATGTAACCATCAAATTCAGTTAATGTTCCGCGGCCAAGTTCGGAAAGCGCAGCTAATCCTTTTACAAAATGTTTTTGAGTTGAAAACTTCAACATTGAAAGCATGAAACTTATGTGCCCCGGGCTGAGTTCAGGTGCAATCTTTAGAGGACTTCTAGAGTCCATTAACCAAGGAATTGAATTGCGAAGAGCCCCTGGTGCAGGTACTGGTGCAGACATAATGGGGACAATCCATCCAGCATTTACATATGAAGATTCACCAACATGTCTACTTTGAGAAATGACAGTGACATTTTCACCGCGACTTGCTAATTCAAAGGCTGATGCGAGCCCAATCGGGCCAGCACCTAAAATTAAAGTGCTCATTATTTTTGTAGCTCGATAAATCTTTCAACGATAGCCGCATCTTGAATTCCTAATCCAACGCTGAAGTACATTATTACTTGATCAGGGGAAGTGCGGCCCAATGCCGGATTATTAAGAAGCGAGCCAAGTGAGATAATTTTATCTCCAATTGCAGGGTTTAGTTTTATTCCTGCGATGACAGATCCTGATTGCAATTGGATTGTTTGGCTGTCATCTCCGAAAATTAAATCAGATTGCGCAACAATGTCACCAGCGATTTCTTCACGATTCGGTGAGAATGCCCCAATTGAAATTAAAGTTGTACCTTTTTTAAGATTTTGTGTAATAACGGGTTCCACTGTATTGGTGCAGAGAAAAATTAGATCTGCGTCCTTCATAGCATCATCAATTTTTTGTGAGATACGAAGTTGTGGAAATTCGCTCTCTAATTTCTTTGCTTCCGAAGAAATGGATCGAGCAACAAGAATGAGTGAATCAGGGGAGAAGAGTTCTAAGGCTGCGCGCGCATGAGCAATACCTTGAAGACCGGCTCCAATAACAGCAATCGTTTTAGTTTGTGCTGCAAGTGCTTGTGCTGCAACCATGCTCGCGGCAGTGGTGCGAATCCGAGTGACGCTCTCACCATCAATAAATGAAGTTAATGCTCCTGTTATTGGATCAAGAATGCCGATGTATGCGTGTACAACTGGAAGATGGCGGGCGGAATTGGAATTAGTGACGCTTCCAAATTTCACGATGGTAGGACCGTTTTGGGATGCTCGAGCGATATAGGCAAAAGATGCATCGCTGCCGTTAGGAATTACGCCACGATTGCCCATTACGGCATCTCCACGATCAAATGCCGCAAAAACCTTGCGCTGAGTTTGCATCGCTATCTCAAGTGGAAATGCGAGCTCTACTGCGTGCGCAGAGATGAAGGGAAAAGAGAAATCGTTGCTCATCTACCTCACTCCTTTACTCGCCGAACAGCCACCGGGAAATGCTCTCGCACATCTGCGTGCCAAGCCCTTTTTCATGGAGTTTGCCCATTGGATTACGCTCAATTGAGCCCTACTCTTCTGCCTAGAGTACCTAAGGTACTCCAGCCGCCACTTCCTTAAAGAGGGCAAATGGCACAGGGCTGCAGAATTCTTTGGAGGAGTAATTAATGCGCGAGTTAACACTCGATGACTTAGATGACATGGTTTTGGGAGCAACGCTTCTTGGAACTGGTGGTGGCGGAGATCCGTACATTGCTCGTCTAATGGTTCGTCAAGCAATGGAAGATTTCGGAACTGTCAAAATAGTTACCCCTAGTGAACTTGATCCAGACGGATTAGTTCTTACTGTTGCAGTAATTGGGGCGCCAACTGTTATCTCCGAAAAAGTTCCTGCTGGTCCAGAATTCACTGGAGTTGTTAATGCGCTCGCAAGTTATTTAGGAAAGAAGCCAGTAGCAATCATGCCAATTGAAGTTGGCGGAATGAACACACTTATTCCACTTGCTGTTGCTGCAGAACTTGGACTACCTGTTATTGATGCGGATTCAATGCGTCGTGCATTCCCGCAGATTGAAATGACTGTCTTTACACTTGCTGGAATTCCTGCATCGCCAATGAGTGTTGCAGATGAAAAAGGTAACGTGATGGTCTTTGAAACAACTGATAATCAAATGGCTGAAAAGCTGGCACGTTCTGCTGTCATGCAGTTGGGACTTGCGAACGGTATTTCTTGCTATTCCATGACTGTTCGACAAGTTGCCGAAGCTGGTATTCAAGGATCCATGTCATATTGCGTTGAGCTAGGAAAGCGCTTAATGGCCGTACAACGCGGTGAAGCGGGCTCCTTTGACGAATTTTTAAAATTCGCTGAAGCAAAAATCTATTTCTCAGGAAAAATAATTGATTTAGACCGTCGTACAACTGATGGTTTTGCGAAAGGAACGGTCGTGATTGAACACATGACCGATCCAAACCGCACGATGCACGTAGAAATTCAGAACGAACTTCTTATCGCGACTGAAGATGGAAAACCAATCATTACTACCCCGGATCTAATTTGTATTTTGGATTATGAGAATGCCCAACCAATTACCACTGAAACGTTGGCTTATGGTCAGCGTGTAAATGTTATTGGACTTCCTTGTGCGCCAGAGTGGCATCAGCCAGGAATGCTTGAACTGGTCGGCCCTAAGGCCTTCGGTTATGACATGCCTTACGTAAGAATGGGAGAAGCTAAGTAATGAGTCGTCTAAAAATTGGTATTGACGTCGGTGGAACAAACACTGACGCGGTGGTTGTAGATGAAGACGGTGAAGTTATTGCAAGTACAAAATCTGCAACAACTCTTGATCCTTCAGATGGAATTGCAAAGGCATTGAGTGAAGTAATTGCTGGTGTAGATAAGAGCAAAATCACTCAGGCGATGCTCGGAACAACACACCCAGCTAATGCGATTATTCAGCGCCGTAATTTGCAGACCGTTGGTGTTCTGCGTCTTGCTGCCCCTTCCTCTCTAGCAATTCGTCCAGGTGCGGCATGGCCAAAAGATTTACATGCATCCGTAATTGGACCCTCTGCAATTGTCGGCGGGGGATACGAATATGACGGCCGTGAAATCGCACCGCTTGAAGAGAAAGCGATTCGTGAATTCGCGCAAAAGTGCAAAGGCAAAGTTTCTGCAATCGCAGTGAGCTGTGCATTCGCACCCGCGAACTACGCTCAAGAACTTCGTGCAGGAGAAATTCTTGCTGAAGAACTTGGTGCAGATTTTCCGGTCTCACTTTCACATCAAGTTGGTCAGATTGGACTCTTAGAGCGCGAAAATGCAACAATCCTTAACGCCTCACTCTTTGGCGTTGCAGAAGGCGTTGTAAATGGTTTCCATAACGCGCTTAAAGGCCACGGACTAAAGGTGGATTCATTCTTAACTCAAAACGATGGCACGTTGATGACAGCAGAAGAAGCAGTTCGTCTGCCGATATTAACTGTTGGTTCTGGTCCCACTAACTCGATGCGTGGAGCATGTGCTCTAGCCAAACTCTCTGATGCATTAGTAATTGACGTGGGTGGAACTTCTGCAGATTGCGGAATTTTAGTTGATGGATTCCCACGCGAATCAGCTGCCGCTATTGAAGTTGGTGGAGTTCGTACCAACTTCCGTATGCCAGATTTGATTTCAATTGGTCTCGGTGGCGGAACAATCGTTCGCCAAGAGGGTAATGGAGTTAAATGTGGACCAGATTCTGTTGGCTACAAAGTCATTACAGAAGCGCTCATTAATGGTGGAAGCACACTTACTCTTTCTGACATCTCAACTAAGGGTGGTCGCCTCTCCGGATTCGGTGATGCTTCCAAACTTTCAGGTGTGAGCGATGAAGTTGTTAAACAAGCCCTTGCTTGGGTTGATGAACAAATCCAAAACCTCAGTGATCGTATGAAAGCAAGTCGTTCGACTATGCCATTGATTGCTGTCGGCGGAGGCTCGCATCTAATTCCAAAGAAAATTAATGGAATTGCAGAAGTGATTACACCAAATCACCATGCAGTTGCGAATGCATTCGGTGCTGCAATCGCAGAAGCATCAGGGTCGGTTGATCGCGTGTATCGCTATGACGACCAAGGTCGCGAAGCTTGCCTAGATGAAGCTCGAAAGCTTGCAACCGAAGCCGCAGTTCGCGCTGGTGCAGATGCAAAGCATGTGCGAATTACGGCGGTAATTGAAGTTCCAATGTCGTATCTGCCAGGTCAAGGATGTCGCGTTCAAGTAAAGGCTGCTGGCCCGCTTGCAAGCTAACGCCTGACTACATTGAATAATTCACAACGGCGCTCCGCTGCGCAAATCTATCGAGATTACAACGCAGCGGAGAACCGTCATGATCTTCCGGGAACAACCGCACTAGTGGCAACAGATTTGTATGTAGAAGTAAATGGTGTGCCACAAGTTTCTTCTGGAGCAGATGACGAAGCCGCGATGGCCATTTTGTATGAGATTTATCCTGACTACCGACGTGAGATAAAGAGAATCATCGATTCTGGTGATGAAGCTGCCGTAATTTGGAAGATGCTAGGTACGCCTTCTTCTACTATCGAGGGAGTACTTCCACTCAGCGTTGAAGGAGTTTCCATCGTAACTGGTGATGGTTTTGTTCTAACAAAGGCTAGCCTCTATGCAGATAGTTCAGCCCTTGATCATGCGTTGACTCGTGCACGTGAAGCGAAGTGAGGATAATTAATGGACGCACTTAAATTTGCTGATTGCCATAACGATCTCTTATTGGGCGTTCTCCATCAAAAAGAACGCGGCATTGCAGATCCCTTTGGTGATTTTTGGTTGCCACAACTCAAAGCCGGAAATGTTGTCCTGCAAGTTTTACCTGTTTATGTCGAAGAACAATTTATCGGAGAAGGTGCACTTCGCCGGTCGATGATTCTCTTCGAAAATGCCTGGCAAATTGCTGATCAACATAAGAGCGATGTTGCACTATGTTTAAATTCTGGAGATATCACCAAGGCGCACGCCGACGGAAAAATTGCTTTAGTTCTTGCTGTTGAAGGCGCAGAAGCTGCTGGAAGCACTCTGGAATTTTTTAATCTCTTCTTTAAGATGGGCGTTCGATTACTTTCACTGACCTGGAACCGTAGAACTATGTTTGCTGACGGCGTTGGCGAATCCGATACAGGTGGAAAGTTGACATCCCTTGGCATCGAAGCGATTGCTGAAATGGAAAGAATTGGAATGATTTTAGATGTTAGCCACATCTCTGAAAATGGCTTCTGGCACGTTGCAGACGTTGCTAAAAAACCTTTTATTGCAAGTCACTCATCAATGCATGCACTTCAGTCACATCCAAGAAATCTTAGAGATAAACAAGCTTCCCGAATTGTCGATGGTGGTGGCTTTGTAGCCCTGAACGCATTCGGTGCATTTCTATCAGATACACCGACGGTTGATTCAATGATTGATCACGTTGAATATGCGGTGAAGTTAGTCGGAAAGAAGAATGTAGGTTTCGGATTTGATTTCATGAAGGATTTAATCGACCAAGTAGATCCTGTTTTGGGAAATACGCTCGTCGATGTTTCCACGTGGCCATTTGTTCCAGGTTTAGATCGCCCATCGGATCTAGCAACTTTTGGAAACCGATTACTAGAACGCTTGGGTGAAGAGTTAGCGAATGATGTCGCATGGCGCGGCATGACAGATGCTTTGGAAAAGTTATTACCTAACGGCAAATAACGGCAAGAAAAATAATTTATCCGCGTGGATCGCGGTAAATGTTCGGTTCAATAATTGGAACCCAAGCATCCATTTCAGCGCGATCCGGAGTTTCGTAGCCAAGGGCATTGCTAATTCCCCAGTTTTGACGCAATCGAATATCTGCAAGAAGTTCGGCATAACGTAGTGGGGCAACGAGTGCGTCTATGACAGGGACTCCAAGTTCATCTTGAACTTTCTTGTAGAACCCGAATTCAATTGTGCAACCAAGAACGATTACATCTGCGCCATCTTCTTCAACAGCCTTGCGCGCTTCCTCAAGAATTCTATCTTCGGTGCACGCAGGATCTTTTTGAAATTCAGAAACCGTCATGCGAAGTTTTCTAAATGATGCAAAGCGATCTTCAAACCCATACTTCACTACGTTCTCATGCATTTCTGGAATCCATTTTGAACGGCCTACTAAAATCGAAATGCGCTCTCCGAGAGTGCTTGCAATATGCAGACATGCTTCTGCAGGAGCAGTAACGGCCATTTTTTGAGTTAATTCACGACCTGCGCGAAGAAATGGATCGTAAAAACATCCTATTACAGCTGCGTCATAACCTTGTTCTTCGCCCCAGCGAATTGCTCCCATAGTTGGACCTGCAGCGACCATTTCATATGCGTTGTATTCCAAGTGCTGCATCTTGACGCCTTTGAGTGAGCAGACATCAATTCGCGTATCCGGATATGCCTCATCGCGAAGTGCATCACTGATTGGTTTGTCGTAAGCATCGAATCCAACAGGATTAATCCACAGTAGACGACGGGACATGTAAACCTCCAAATAATCATGAGACGAAGCCTCAATGGCGAACGATTAACTGAGCTAGGGGTGAGGCCGAAACGGCTTCGCAGTACTAGTTAATGAGCACAAATATGCACCATTTCTCCCTAAAAAACCATTGTTCTTGAGAGAAAAAATAATTACACTTCGGGCTGGGTAATTCGGCCCGCCTACCGCTTCCTACAGGATGCGAGCATAAGGAGAAGAGATGAATCTACGTTCATCATCACGACGCAGCACTCGAGCTATCGCAGCCGCAGTACTCGCAGTTTCAATGCTTGCTGCTGGATTCACGGGGATTTCCTCTGCATCAGCCGCATCACCAATCAATGTTGCATATTTATCTGCAAGCTCTGCCAACACATGGCTAAAAGCTTCAAAGGTTCAGATGGACAAGATTGCTAAAGCAAATAACATAAAGATTACTGAATTTGATGCACAGTTCAAGCCAGGCGAGCAAGCAAAGCAAATCCAAGATGTAATTGCATCTGGAAAGTACAAGGCTTTGATCATCGCATCAGTTGACGGTGCTGGAATTATTCCTTCACTTAAGGACGCTGTTGCAGCTGGACTCAAGGTTGGTGTTCTTAACCAGGTTGTTGGAACAAAGCTTGATACAGCCAAGCCACAATTTTCTGGACCTTCTGTAGTTGTAATGGTTCCACCAAAGGTTTCCGGTGAACGCTTAGGCAAGTTGACACTTCAGGCTTGCAAAGGAAAGACAAGTTGCAAGGTTGTATTTTTCTACGGCATCAAGGGTATTCCTCTAGATACTGCAATCAAGGAAGGTTATGACTCTGTAATCGCAACCAACCCAGCAATTACAATCGTTGCTGAAGGTGAAGGAAAATACCTTGGTCCAGATGTAGCGCAAAAGGCTATGCAGGACATCTTGAGTTCAACTCCTAACTTCGATGTGATTGTTGGTCCAGACCAAGCAATCCAAGGCGTTGTACTTGCACTCTCTGATGCAGACAAGCTTGGAACTGCAAAGCTAATTGGCTTTGGTGGTTCAAAGGCAGCTATTAATGGTGTCAAGAACGGAACTTGGTTTGCAGATCTATTTGGAGCTCCAGGAACTGAAGGAAAGCTCTTGATGGATGCCATGGTTAAGGCCATTAAGACTGGAAAGAAATCTGGTGGTATTGATCCAGGGACTAAACTTCCTGACAGCGGTCTTGTAACAAAAGCTAACGTCAGCAAGTTCAAGGCGGAGTGGAACGGCTAATTACCGAACCAGTTCGTTGATGCGAAGGAATTACCTTCACACTTAAAGCAGAAGGTGGCACCAAAACGTGAAAATTGAAGTCAAAGAGATTTCAAAGCGTTTTGGTGCCACTCTCGCTTTAGATAGCGTTTCATTAACTTTTGAAAGCGGAGAAATTCACACCCTTGTCGGTGAGAATGGTGCTGGTAAGTCCACATTAGGAAAAATTATTGCCGGTGTTTACCAGAAAGACTCAGGAACTATCCTGATTGATGGACAAGTAATCGAGTACGCATCAACCTATGAAGCACTTCAACGTGGAATAACAATAATCGCCCAGGAATTGTCTCTGGTTCCTTCGCGTTCAGTTATCGAGAATGTATTTTTAGGAATTGAAGACACAGCTGGTCCCTTTGTTGCACGCAAGAAGTTACGCGAAAGATTTACCAAACTTGTCGCATCATCTGGCATTGATATAAATCCTGATACACCTGTCGGTGCCCTAAGAAATGGCGATCAGCAAAAAGTCGAAATCCTGCGCGCACTTGCTCGAAACTCAACCACAATCGTGATGGATGAGCCAACAGCTCGGCTAAGCGCTGACGAAACCAGCGCACTGAAGCGACTAATCAGAGATCTCAAGGCCAAAGGCCACACGATTATTTTCGTCTCACATTTTTTAAATGATGTGCTTGAGATTTCAGACAAGATTTCAATTATGCGAGATGGTCGCCTTGTACGAACTTCCCTTCCATCCGAAGAAAACCACAACACGTTAGTTGAAGCGATGACTGGTGCTGGGTTTGGCAAAGCTTTTCCTGAAAAGTCCGCCTCTTCGCAATCTGGTACAGCAGTATTGAAAGTAAATAATCTGACTGCCGGAAACCGATTCAAAAATATTTCATTTGAAATTAAATCTGGCGAGATATTGGGAATTGCTGGTCTTGTTGGTTCCGGCAGAACAGAATTAGTTAGATCAATCTTTGGCGTTGATCGATTTGATAGTGGAAGCGTGGAATACCTTGGCAAAACCATCACTCGTTTTTCACCTGCACAATCAATCAACTACGGGATTGGATTCCTTCCAGAATCTCGCAAAGATCAAGGAATTATTCCAGCACGTTCACTCAGCGATAATATTTCGCTGCCTCATCTTCGCAAACTCACTCGTTTTGGTTGGATAAATAAGTCTGCAGAACGAGGATTAGTTAATAAATTCTTTGCACTGTGTGGCATTAAGGCTGCTTCGCCACAAGTTCACATTTCAACACTCTCTGGCGGAAATCAGCAGAAAGCGCTTTTTGCGCGATCACTGGCAGGTTCTCCTAAGTTATTCATCGCTGATGAACCAACTCGTGGAGTCGATGTTGGCTCAAAGCGCGCGATTTATGACTTACTAACGGCTCAAGCTGCGGCTGGAATGGCAATTCTGGTTGTCTCCTCAGAACTCGATGAAGTAGTTGGGCTAACTCATCGGGTACTTGTGATGCGTGAGGGTCAGATCGTAAAAGAGTTGGCAGGAAAATCTGTGACCGAAAATGAAGTTTTAGAAGCCGCATTTTCAGGAAAAGTTAGTTAACAATGAAATCAAACCTCGAGGAGAATGATTAATGAATCTTTTGCGCCAGTCCTTATCTAAATTGGCTGTCATTTGGGCACTAGCCATTGTCTTCCTTGGGCTCACCTTCACTACCGATAATTTCTTTTCCGTCATGAATCTTCGAAATATTCTCGATCAGCAAGCGTTCATTCTAATAATCGCTGGCTTTGCAACCATCGTGATTATTTCAGGTGGTTTCGATGTCAGCCTGGGTGCTATTTATATTCTTTCTCCAATAGTTGCCCTAAAAGTGGAGAACTCAACTGGTTCACTTTTGTACATGATTTTAGCTGGCGCTGCCGTTGGCATTGCAGCCGGAATTGTGAACGGTCTCATAATTGCTTATGGAAACATTAACTCGTTCATAACGACCTTAGCGACGTCCTTCATTTTATTCGGTCTGGCATATATTTTGAGCGACGGATCAATCCTCTCGATATCTGATATCGAAACACGATCATTTGTAACGAAAAAAATATTTGGAATTACATCTGCGACGTGGATGGCTTTGGTATTTCTAATTATTTCCTGGATTTTGTTGGAGAGAACACGCTTTGGTCGATCCGTATTTGCCGTTGGTGGAAATATTGAAGCGGCTCGCCTTTCGGGAATTCGCGTTGCCCGCCTTCAAATAATTGCCTTCACTTTAGGCGGTTTTGGTGCTGGTCTTGCCGGTGCATTGAATTCAATTCGAACAACTTCAGCGCAAGCCTCAGATGACTTCAGTGTTATTTTTGCCGTCATCGCAGCAATTGTCGTGGGCGGAACATCAATTGCTGGAGGCTCAGGTGCTATCTGGCGTTCTATTGCAGGTGTATTTTTTATTGCAGTTTTAGTTAATGGTTTTAACTTAAATGGCATCGATCCTGTTTACCAACGCATCATCCAAGGTTTAGTAATTTTGTTGGCTGTAGGTGCGGACTCGATTCGTTCCAAACGTAATACTTAACAATAATTCTGCGCATCATTCACTTAGCTAGATGATGAAGTTTTCTTTGGCTTTCTTTGCGGCCTCACCTCTGCCATTAACGCCTAGTTTCCTATAGATGTTACGAAGATGGGTTTTCATGGTGTTTTTTGAAATGTGCAAAGTTTGACCTATTGACGTTATTGAATTTTCCGATACTAGATATTTCAAAATCTCAATCTCTCGCGATGTTAATTGATCTCCCGTAATTTTTGCTAATACATTTCGCTCTTTAATGCGCTCAATTGCTAATCTACTCAAAGATTCCAGCCAGATAGAGTTACTCGTCGACGATAAGTTAATAATTGCTTCCAGCGATGAATTATCTTGACGTAAGAAAACTTCTAGTGCTCCAACTTCCTCGCCTTTTGCCAGAGCAATTTTTAGATATTCACGTTGTTTCTTCACACCTTCACTTTTTACTTTTGATAGCAGTAGATTTTTTCTAATTACTTCATGTGCCGTAATTTCCGCATGATTCTTGATTTCGATAGTTTCATCTGGTTTAAACTGGCCTAAAAGACTTTTACCTACGTGCTGCAGATAGGAAATTTCTGGATTACGTTCGATGATCGTGTTTATTCTTCCCAATTCCTTAGATTGACTCTTAGCAAAAAACTCTGCCAAATCTACTAGCCAGTTCATAGCTTTCAGATCTGGATCAAACAAGATCTCACTTCTCAATTTATCAATTTTGCTAGCGATTTGATCTTGGGTATTAGGAATGCGCGACAAAATTCTAACCTCGCCAACTTCGCAAAGGTAAGATACAAATTTAAAGTCATTTATTTTAGCTTCATCCCGCAGCTTTCGAATTTCGTCTAAGGCTTCATCAACCATAGAAAACTCGTAGAGACAGCGGATTAAAACAAATTTGCAATCAAATGGGGATGCCACACCAACACGACCAGAAGCTTTTTCTAGTGCAATTGTAGTTTTAGCTAATTCATAGGCTTGTTTATACTCACCATGTGAAAGTAATTGCATAGATTTAATTGCAGATTTCGCATGATCCAATACGCTTAAATTATCCGGATTATCGATTGTCAAGATGTCTACGGCACACTTATCAATTTTCTTGATATCAGAAGTTATCAGAGCAATACAGGCAACCAGACGTATTAATCTGCCCTTATCCATCGGGTCCAATGTGCCGCTCTTAATTGGAGAATCAATTGATACTTCAGCGTATTTTATTGATAATTGATATTTACCATTGTGGAAGTTCACGTAGGCTCGACACAAATTACTGATTTGATCGACCCACACTTTGAGTTCATTATCGCGAGTGATGGCTTCAAGTTCATCTAATGCGTTAATGCATTTAATGAAATTTAAATCAATTAAATGCCCAATGGCCTCAAATCCTTTAGCCATAAGCAAACTATTTTGTGAATCATCTAGAGAGCTCTTTGCGTACTCAGTAAATTCTTTTCCTTGTCCGGTGAGAGACAACTCCGCCATTCTGGTTAAATACAGGCGATAGAAAAAATCTAAATCATTCTTTTCAATTGCAGTTTCAATAATTTTGTGCACGCCGCTGGAATA
Source organism: Candidatus Nanopelagicaceae bacterium (assembly GCA_947461995.1). Classification (GTDB taxonomy): domain Bacteria; phylum Actinomycetota; class Actinomycetes; order Nanopelagicales; family Nanopelagicaceae; genus Planktophila. The sequence goes on along the minus strand of CANHNH010000007.1, from coordinate 24,313 downwards.
CCCAGGCAGGGGTGACTTCGCGGCTTCTTTACTCACCCCCCAAGGGTGAGGCATCTCAGGATTTTTTGCACGCTGATGTAAAGGTAAAGGGGTGACAACTAGGGGGGGTTTGCAGCAATCGTGACCAGAAGAGGTGAATTGAAGGGTCAATTCTGCCCCACATTGAATCCCCCACTTTCCTTTTAGACTTCTCCACATGAGTTTAAGAATTCAATGCATCACTGTTGATGCCCATGACCCACGCGCTCTCGCAGAATTTTGGGCTGAAGTTCTAGGTTGGACGATAGGTGAAGATGGCGATGACATTGGCTGGTGGATTGAACGCGAGGTTGGAGATCCTAAGAAGACAGGCTTTCCTGACATACTGTTTTTGAAAGTTCCAGATTCAAAGGTTGTAAAAAATCGATTGCACTTAGATCTTCGTCCCGATGACCAAGGAGCAGAAGTTGCTCGCCTAGAAAAGCTTGGTGCAAAGAAGATTGAGATCGGCCAATCAACAGATACCGACACAACATGGATAGTTATGGCAGATCCCGAAGGTAATGAGTTTTGTGTTTTGAACGTCAGGAAAGACTGAACATCGGTTAGTTCTGGGGAACACTTTTGATTTCGATGTAATCTTCTGCTTATGACTTTTCCAGTTGTAAATGGCTTGCGCTCCATTGAATTTGGCAATCCTGGTGACTCTCGCGATAAATTAATTTCACTGATTCTGGATGGAAATAAGAGAGCGACTGCCGGAACTCTCGAATGGGATTACCTTGCAGAAAAAGAACCAATAGAAGTTGTCGGCGAGAAATTAGCAGTTCTAGATAATCAGAATCGACATGTGGCAACTATTCAAGCAACTCGAGTAGAAGTAAAAAGATTTGCAGATGTTCCAGATGAATTTGCTCTGGCAGAAGCCGAAGGTGATTTAAATGGAGATGAATTCAGAGCGGGTCACTTAACTTTTTGGTCCAAACTCGGTTTGGTGATTACAGATGAGACAGAGATTGTGTTGGTCTATTTTGATTTGATTGAAGACTTGAGGCACTCCTTATAAGGGTGACAGATAGAGTGCTTTCTTCGAGGAAGTGCATCGTATATTCTTGGAAAATACTTAACTGAGGAGAACCCAGTGGATTTCAAAGCAGATGTCGTTAATCGCCGCCGATTCTTATTAATTCTCCTTTCTTGTCTAATCGCCGCGGTAAGTTCATTAGGGACACTTGGGAATAATGACATTGCCAGCGCTGCGAGTAAAACAAAAAATGTTCTTGTACTTAAAACTCCTTCATATATTCCAACACCACCTACTGGCGGAAGTGATGAGTATCGGTGCTTTATTCTCGATCCAAAATTAGTTAAAAGTTCATTCCTACAATCAGTTTCGATTACTCCCACAAATACGCATGTTTCACACCACGGAATTCTTTATCGACTTCCGGCAGAAGGTGTAGCTGCAGCAAAAACTCTTGATTCACAATCCACCGAAAAGGGTTGGCCTTGTTTTGGTGATTCCGGAATCCCAGGTGCAGGAATGGGACGCCTTGCATCATCTGCAAGTTGGATTTCTTTTTGGGCACCGGGTGGAAACTTCAAGCAATTCCCAGCAGGAACGGGAATGAAGATGGATGCTAAAGACCAATTTATTTTGCAGATTCATTTCCATCTGATGGCTGGAATGTCACCGGAAAGCGCATCAATGAATGTGACATTGAAATATGCCACTAAACGTGTAAAACAACTCAATACCATGTTGTTAGCTGCTCCGATCGAATTGCCATGTAGCGAATCAGAGACAGGCCCACTCTGTGATCGCAAAAATGCCATCGCAGATTTAAAGAAGAGAACAATTGACACTGCCCTGTTTACCAATGCTGGCTTACAATTAAAGTGCGGTGGCGATCCAAGGAATCCAATTCCAAGTTCCGTAACAACATGTAAGCAGATTTTACTTTCACCCACAAATATTTATGGAACAACTGGACATATGCACCAACTTGGTAAATCAATTGAGATTTCCATTCAAGATGGGGTTACAGAAAAAGTCACCACCTTAACTTCACAAACTAATTGGGACTTTGATAATCAAAAGACGAACTGGGTAAAAACTCCTGTTTCAGCAAATGCCGGAGATACATTGAAAGTTACTTGCACCTATGACGTTAAACTTCGTTCCCTTTTGCCGGCATTTAAAGATCAGCCTCCACGCTATGTTGTGTGGGGCGAAGGAAGTAATGACGAAATGTGTCTGGCCATCATTAATTACGTAGATTAGTTGCACAATCAGTAGCGCCTAGGGGTGAAATTGATGCTTATCGACTCTATTTCCCTTCGACGAGGCAACCTAGGCTCAGTTTTTGGGGTTATTAAATCCAAAGGGTAGTTGTAGGATTTGGCAAATGTTAACCCGCTCGCAAAAAGATGACGTAAAGCAGACCGGCACTGACGCCGTTGTATTACGTACGCCTAAACAAATTGCGCTTGCGCGTTTTAAACGAAATAAAATTGGTTCGGTCTCACTCTTTGTCGCACTCTTTTTTATTGTTATTGCTTTTGCTGCGCCATTAATAACGCGCTTATGGGGTTTGAGCCCTACTGAACTTTATCTCGATAAATTAGATGAGTTTGCGCTTCCTACTGGTGGGTACGGTGGAATTTCCTGGCAACATCCTTTGGGCTTAGAGCCTGGTGCAGGACGAGATGTTTTCTCAATGCTTCTCTATGGTGCGCGAATTTCATTTACTGTCGCACTAATTACTTCTGTTGCCTCAATCGGAATCGGAATGATTGTTGGAATTACAGCTGGATATTTTAGAGGTCGCGTTGATGCACTCATTGGCCGATATATAGATTTGCTTTTTGCATTCCCATCATTTTTCATGATCATTGCATTGAGTTATCCAATGGTTGATCGCGTTGAGAAGTCAGGAATTGCTCAAGATAATAATGCACGGTTACTTGTACTAATTATTTTCTTTGTATTTTTCGGATGGCCAGGTTTTGCACGATTGATTCGCGCGCAATCCATGAGTCTTCGTGAACGTGATTTCATTATGGCCGCACAAGCCCAAGGTGCATCTAATTGGAGAATTATTACCAAAGAGATGCTGCCAAATCTGTGGCCAACAGCCATCGTATTTCTCTCACTATCGCTTCCGGGCTACTTGGCCGCAGAAGCAGTATTTTCTTTTCTTGGGGTTGGAATCCAACCTCCGGCCTCAACTTTCGGGCTTGTTTTGGCTGATGGAATTAAGTATTGGAAAGCTGACCCGTCATACCTATTTATTCCGAGTGCGGTGCTGATTATAATCGTGCTTGCCTTAAATTTACTCGGTGATGCCGTGCGAGACGCCTTAGATACGAAAGCAGAATAGAAAAAGTTTTTCATTGATACCCGTCGATGAAAAGTTCAAACCAATTACGCTGCCGCGCGATTGGCACAATTAAGCAAGAGGAGGAATGCATGTCAGCAATGAATCTGACTACACGCCGCTGGATCTCTGTTGTAGCGACGACTGCGCTTGCAGTGTCGTTAGCGATGGTAAGCGGTGCAAGTACAGCAAGTGCTGCTGAGGTAAAAGGTGGAACGTTAAACTTTTACACTCATAATGAGCAGGTAGCAGCCCTTGACCCTACAAATATGTACACAGGTCGAGATATCGCACTGTACGGAACATATATTTATCGTCAATTAACTTCATACAAGATGGTTCCCGGCAGTGCAGGTACCGAATTAACTGGAGACTTGGCTACTAACACTGGTGTACCAAGTAACAAGGCAAAGACATGGACATTTACATTGCGTCCAGGTATTACATGGGAAGACGGTTCAGCCGTTACATGTGCTGACCTTAAATACGGAATGTCACGTTCGTTTGCTACCGATGTATTCAATGATGGTCCTGGTTATGCAAGATCATGGCTAGATATTCCAGTATTAGAAGATGGATCATCTGCCTACGCTGGTCCATACAAAAAAACTGGCCAGGAGTTGTATGACAAGGCAGTAACTTGTTCAAAGGACAATAGAACAATTACATACAAGCTAAGTCGTTCAGTCCCTGACTTTAACTACTTTGCAAGCTATCCGGCAGCTGGCCCAGTAAAAGCTAGTAAAGATACTGGCGACAAGTACGACCTACGTCCAATGGCAACAGGTCCTTACAAGGTTAAATCTTATAAAATCAATGACAAATTAGTCATGGTTCGCAACAGCAAGTGGAAGAAGTCTTCAGATCCACTTCGCAAAGCACTTCCAGACTCCATCTCTATCAAGTTTGGCATGAACGAAGATGTACGCGATGAAACTGATATGACTGACCAGATTCCAAACGGAATTAACATGGATGGTCTGCAATCCACAAACACCCCCACATACTTTGCAGATCCAACAAAGGCTAAGCAACGTCTAAACATTGTGGACTCATTCGTAACCTACCTATCAGCTAATAACTCAGCTGGACACCTTGATTGCCTCCTTGTTCGTAAGGCAGTTTTCTTTGCCTACGACAATCAGTCACTCATTGATCTTGCAGGTGGATTGAAGTACTACGGTGAGATGGGCGATAACATCGTCAAGCCAAACCTGGGTATGGACTACATTGCAACAAAGGGAAATATTCACGATCCAAACTTTAAAATTGGTGGAAATCCTGAATATGCAAAAACTTTGCTTGCACAAGCAAAGACAGCGTGCCCGGATGCATACGATCGTGCGACAAACCCTGCAAAGGGCTTGAAGTACTACCGTCCAGATACTGCAGATAATAAAAAATCTGCAGTTATTGTTGAAGCTGCTCTCACAAAGGCTGGAATAGTTATTGAAACTGTTTACAAGCCATCTGGTAGTTACAATGCAAACCTAACTGAGTACAAGTCTCAAACAGACTTCTTGGCTTCAGGTTGGGCGCCGGATTGGGCAAACGCATCAACTGTTATCCCAGAAATGTGGGGAGATGGTTGCTGTAACTACACCAAGAACGAGGACACTCCAGAGTATGCGCCATTTAGCGCAAAGATTAAAAAAGCTCTTGTTGAACTCGATCGTAAAAAACAAGCCAAGCTTTGGCATGAACTATCACAATACGGAATGGATCAATACTGGTACATCCGTACTGTCTTCTCTAAAGACCAATTAACATGGGGATCAAAGATTGGTGGCTTCCAGGAATGGAAGATTATGTCTACGCCGATCTATAACGACCTCTATATCAAGAAATAAAAAGTTAAAATAAGTTGCTGGATAACTCGCATGGGTTATCCAGCAACTTAACTTTTCTACGGTGATCACTTCGTTCTTTTCAAGATAAATCCCACAAGGAGTTAAGTAAAAATGCTGAAGTATGTAACAAGGCGCCTGTTGTATACGGTGATACTTCTGCTCATAGTTAGCTTCACAATTTTTTATATTTTTGATTTAATCCCAGTTGATCCTGCGCGTTTAATCTGTTCAAAACAATGCACGCCCGCGTTGGTCGAAGCCAATCGACATCGCCTAGGTCTTGATGTTTCTGTGCTCGAACAGTGGTGGCGCTTCCTTCAAGGGCTCGTCCAGGGTCGTAACTATGGCGAAGGCGGAATAAAAGACATCTACTGCGGAGCGCCCTCATTTGGTTACTCCTTTAATCGCCACGAATGTGTTTCAACAGTTATTGCTGACGTATTTCCCACAACACTTAGCCTGACAATCGGAGCTTTTGTAATGTGGCTCTCTGTCGGAGTTTCACTTGGTGTACTTGCTGCGCGTAAAAAAGGAAAATTTGCAGATAGAGCGAGCAATGCATTCGTGCTTATCGGTACTTCACTGCCAACTTTTATTACAGGAATTTTAGTTGTTCTCTTTATCGTGCTTAAGTTTCACTTAGTCAATCCACTCGAACTCGGCGACTGGAAAAATCCAATCACCGATCCAATTGGATGGCTTCGAACTTTCTTTTTCCCTTGTGCAACGTTGGCACTTGCCTATGCAGCGACTTACACGAGATTTACTCGCTCAAATGTTTTAGAAATTAGCAGTGAAGATTACATTCGCACGGCGCGGGCTAAAGGATTGAGTGAAAAAGTAATTTTACGCAAACACACTCTGCGTGCAGCTCTTGCACCAATTGTCACAATCGCTGGTCTGGACTTTGCAGGACTTCTAGGAGGCGCGATTATCACCGAAGGCATCTTTGGTCTGTCTGGCCTTGGAAAACTAAGCCTCACGGCTGTACTTCAAACATATGACCTACCAATTATCGTTGCAACAACTTTGGTTGGATCAGCATTCGTTGTCATCATGAACCTCATAGTCGACATTGCTTATGCATATTTAGATCCACGGGTGCGTGCTGAATGACAAAATTTCTCGAAGTAAAAAATCTTTCAGTCTCTTTTCCGACTGAAGATGGCCTGGTTAAAGCATCCAATGATGTTTCATACTCAGTTGACCTTGGAAAAACCTTAGCCATTGTTGGCGAATCCGGATCTGGTAAGTCGGTTTCAAACTTGGCAATCATGGGTCTACACAATCGAGCAACTACCCAAATATCTGGCAGTGCATTTCTTAATCTTGACGAGGGTCCAATCGATGTTATTACGGCGCCAGAAGAAACAGTCCGACGTCTCCGCGGAAAAGTAATGTCCATGATTTTTCAGGATCCAATGTCGGCGCTTCATCCGTATTTTTCCGTTGGTAATCAAATTGCTGAAGCCTGGTCTTTGTATAACGAAGGTTCAAAACGCGATGGCATGAAGCGAGCGGCAGAAATGTTAGATCTTGTGGGTATTCCAAGCGCGGCAGATCGCGTAAAGGATTATCCGCATCAATTCTCTGGCGGTATGCGCCAACGAGTAATGATTGCAATGGCTCTAGTTAATAATCCCAAGTTACTCATTGCCGATGAACCAACAACAGCTCTAGATGTCACAGTGCAGTCTCAAATTCTTAAATTAATTCAAGAAATTCAAAAAGAATTTAATATGGCAGTTATTCTGATTACTCACGACTTAGGAGTCGTTGCCGAAGTTGCCGACAATGTATGCGTTATGTATGGTGGAAAGATAGTTGAAACTTCTGCAATTGATGAAATTTTCTATCGTTCTCAACATCCATACACAACTGCTTTACTAGATTCAATCCCACGTGTGGATAAATTTGGCAGCCATCGACTAAAAGCTATTTCAGGTCAACCACCATCATTAATCGGATTACCAAAGGGTTGTTCATTCGCTCCACGTTGCCAATTTGTATCTCACGTTGCAGGCAGTCGTTGCACTACCGAGGATCCAGAATTGACTGAGAAGGCAAAAGATCATTTCGCTCGCTGTTTTCTTAGCACTGAGCAAATTCACACTCTCACAGGAAGAAGTGTGACAGCCTGATGAGTTCAGAAAATATTCTCGAGCTTCGCGGCTTGCAAAAGCATTTCAAAGTTGGTGGCGCATTTGGTCGGGGTAAAACACTTATTAAAGCTGTAGATGGTGTTGATTTTACTGTCGGCCGCGGAGAAACTGTAGGACTCGTTGGAGAATCCGGTTGCGGTAAAACAACTGTAGGCCGTACCGTAATGAAAATTTATGAACCAACAGCAGGAAGCATAATTTTTGAAGGCGAAGACATCTCCAAACTGAGTCGAAAAGATATGAAAGTTCGTCGCTCAAAGATGCAGATGATTTTTCAGGATCCTTACGCATCGCTAAATCCTCGACATACAGTCGGAACAATTATTGAAGCAGCGTACATTATTCATAAAATAGAACCAGCCGGTGGTCGTGTTAAAGCGATTCAAGAACTTCTTGAAATGGTTGGACTGAACCCCGAGCACATCAACCGTTTTCCCCACGAATTCTCAGGTGGTCAACGTCAACGTATTGGAATTGCGCGAGCACTTGCGCTGAAACCACACTTAATCGTTGCTGACGAACCTGTTTCGGCCCTGGACGTTTCGATCCAAGCTCAAGTAGTTAATCTTTTAGATGATCTGCAAAAAGAACTCGGACTTTCATATCTATTTGTGGCTCATGATTTATCCGTGGTTCAACATATTTCAGATCGTGTAGTGGTTATGTATCTTGGAAAAGTTATGGAAATCGCAACCACAGCCGAACTCTTTGCCAATCCTCGTCACCCTTATACAAAAGCTCTACTTTCGGCAGTTCCAATTCCGGACCCCATTATTGAACGTAAGCGAGAGAGAATTATTTTAACTGGCGATTTACCAAGTCCTGCCAATCCACCAACTGGATGCGTATTTAGCACCCGGTGCTGGAAAGCACAGGATCGTTGTATTAGCGAAGCACCTTTGCCAATTCAGATTTCACCGAATCACACACTTGCGTGTCACTACCCAGAAGGTACAGATACCCCGTAAGTATTTTTCTTTACTTTAAAGTTCCATTAAGAGCGAGAATCACATCAGGGCTTGAGAGTGAAATCTTCAGAGGATCTCCAACTTTTGCGTTACAGGCGATTGCATAATTAAAAGTTACATCTGCACCAACAGCGAGTGGATCCGTAGGTGCTCCTGCGATGCCGTTATCTCCGTCTAGAACATCGATGCAACTTGCTTGCGCCGATGAACTTGTGATTGCAAATTGAGTCACATCAAAATCAGCTGTGCCGCCATTTGAAATTTGAACCGTAAAGCGATTAGCAACTTGCCCCTTAACGAAATTTGATGCGTAAGGACCAGGTTTAAATGATTCAGGGGTAGAAACAGTTACCTTAACTCCACTTCCAATATCTAGGGGTGAACCAAAATCTAGAACTAATTCAGGTATCGGCGTTTCAACAACTTCAGGTGTTTCATTAAGTCCAGATGTTTTTTCCGAGCAACCAGTTAACGACGACATCATTACAAGGGCGAATATTGACACGATACCAATTGATTTTTTCGTAAACATTTTTCTCCTAGGTTGCAATTTTGAATTAGGGGCTGTGGTTGCTATTTGCAGAGACTTAAAGCATAGCAAGTAGTTTTAGTTAAAGTACGCAATTATTGCGCCTGCAATCGTTAAATTAATTGCATCATTAGCGGTCTCAATAATCCATACTTTGAAGTTCTCTCCACCGAACAATCTGTGCGAAAGCGATGCAAACATAGCGATGCCAACACCAAGTGCAAAACCAACGAGAGCTCCATCTGAAACACCAAAATCTGCATTGTTGCGACTAAGAGATGTAAGAACCAACGCGACTGTGAAAGTTTGGATTACGACTCCAAGAATGGTTCCACCGAAGAGGACCACTGGCTTGTTTTGAGTTGAAGTAAGTTGACCTGACGTGTTTTCCTTAGCTTTCATCCACACTGGATAGAAAGTTTTGGGGCCAAACCAAATTGCCCCGCTTATAAATGAGACGATAAAAGCAACAAGTACACCGAGTAAATTCAATCCAGTAAATGTCATACAGAGATTTTACATCCCCGATTGAGAGATTACGAGTATTTACTATCCAACAACCACTTTTTGCGTTCGCGTTCGGGAAATTTTTCAATTGAATAGCGCAACATGGTTCGGGGCATTTCGTGAGAGTGCGCGGAAAGAAAATCGCGAAGAGCTATCCCATTGAGTTTTCCGGCCTCACGTAGTGCCCATCCAACGGCCTTATGAATCAAATCGTGTTTATCGTGCAGCAATTTTTCTGCCATCTCAAAGGTAGGTTTGATGTCGCCGGCACGAATAAACGCAAATGTAAACACCATCGAAACTCTGCGCTGCCACAGGGATTTACTTCTAGCCAATTTGAAGAGCAATACGTAGGGATCTTTTACATCAATTAAATAAGCGCCAATAATCGGAGCACTTACATCTACGAGATCCCAATTGTTTATGTATCCACCAGTTAGTACCTTCAAATACAAGTCAAAAATTTTCTTCTTCTCACTGCGCTCTTTCTGCGACTTATACTGAAAAGTTAAAATAATTAAGCCACAGAGTCGAACTTCGTGATAATTAGAGCGAGTTAGATTTTCTACTTGCCCAAGTGGAAGTTCTTTATATTTTTTGGCGATGGCGCGAATTTGTGGAACGGTTAGGCCGAGGAATATGTCACCTTCACCATATTGACCGGGGGCGGTCTGAAAGAATTTCTGCAAATCGTGCGCCTTTCCACGATTGGCCAGAGCTTGCAACTCTTTTTTTATCTGGATTGCGGACATATAGCAATCTTACTTTTATAATTAGACATGGCCAAGATTCCGAAAGAAGTCGCCAATTATTACTCGTCGCAATCGGGTATCCATAAAGAAACTCTCATGGAAATGCGTAATCGAATCCTTGAGTTAATTCCTGGCGCAACAGAAATCATTAAGTATTCAATGCCTACGTTTGTACATGAAGGTAATGAAGTTGCTGGCCTCCTTGCGAATAAAAACCATATTGGGTACTACCCATACAGCGGATCCGTGATCTCTAAGTTTCCTGAAATTGAAGCTAAATACACAACCTCAAGGGGTGCATTACATGTTCCTCTTGGCAAGCCTTTAGCCAAGAGTGAGTTGAAAAAGTTAATCAAGGCTAGGATTTCAATGTGCCAAGAAGTTCGCAGTGAATTTGATATGAGTAACTATGAAGAAGTAGACGAAGAGTGGCGCGCTATTGGATTGGCTGCTCCGGCTCGTAAAGCACTCATTGATGCCAAACTCTACAAAGTCTCTGATCTTCGCAAGATTTCACTAGAAGATCTCAGTAATCTTCATGGAATGGGTAAAAGTGCAATCGCTCGATTAAAAGTTGTAATGCACGGAAAGAAAATCACCTTTAGAAACTAAGGTCGGCGCTATTATTTAAACTTAATTACGGATGAGGCGGATCAAGTGTTTGAAGCAATAATTCTCGGAATTATCCAAGGTCTCACAGAATTTATACCTATTTCATCAAGTGCACATTTGCGTCTGGCTGGAGAAATTTTTCCCAACGCAATCGATCCTGGTGCGATGTTTACGGCAATTACGCAAATCGGAACAGAGTTAGCCGTTCTTATCTATTTTAGAAAAGATATTGTCCGCATTATTTCTTCATGGATAGCAAGTCTGACCGATAAGAAGGCACGGAATCAAGATTCTAAGATGGGATGGCTGATAATCGTCGGATCTGTTCCTATTGTGATTATTGGTTATTGGGCTCAAGATTTGATTACAAATGAATTACGTTCCCTGTGGATTATTGCGTCAATGATGGTTGTATTTGGACTAATACTTGGCGCAGCCGATCGATTTGGAACGAAAACAAGAGAGCTTTCGCAACTCGATGTAAAGCACGGAATCTTGTATGGACTAGCACAATCATTAGCCCTTGTTCCAGGTGTGTCACGATCAGGTGCAACTATCGCAATGGGAAGACTCCTTGGATATTCTCGTGAAGCGGCGCTTCGTTATTCATTCCTACTCGCACTGCCTGCAGTTTTTGGAAGTGGATTGTACGAACTAAAAGGTGCAATATCTGATAACCAAGTTGCGGTGTATTCACTAACTCAAACACTTGTCGCCACCGTAATTGCTTTTATTATTGGTTATCTGGTTATCGCGTGGTTGCTCAAGTTTGTTACAACCAAGAGCTTCGCGCCATTTATTATCTACCGAGTACTTCTTGGCAGCACCGTGCTTATCTTGCTAGCCACAGGTGTGCTTCAACCATAATCGCCCACAAAAATCCCACTAAAAGTACTGGCTTCTTGTTTTACCTAGCCTTAGGATTTGAACATGTCCTTTACCTCAGCGCTAGCAATCAAGCGACTGCGTACAATTTTAAGACTCGGTTCGACAGTGTTCGGAGCCAGTGCAATATTTTTACTTGTTAATCCAAAAACTTTCTTAGAATTACTTAATCTGGAAACTACAGATTCATTGCAATGGTCAATGCGAATGATTGCAATAACTTTGATTGCATTGACTGGAAATATGCTTTCAGTTGCTCGCTTCGGAAGTGAAACGAGTGTCGTATTTTCTGCTCGCGTAATGGTGGTTTCAGCTGCTGGATTAGGTGCGCTCACGTTATTGATTCCTGCCGAATTTGGATGGTTCACGATTGCATATGCAGCAATCGGATTCTTATTTAGCCTTGCTTATCTCTCAGCTTTCTTGAGAAAATAGATGAGCGACAACATACGTTCAGAGATTTTAGAAACTGGCAATGAGCAGATTAAGTCCGCTCGGATTGTAATCAATGCTCCGGCGGAGAAAATTTTTGCCCTGCTTTCAAATCCACATCGCCATAAAGAAATTGATGGATCGAAAACCATTCAGGAAAATATAAGCGGCCCCGATAAATTGGTATTGGGTTCTAAATTCGGAATGAAGATGCATCTTGGTGTGAATTATCGAATTCAAAATACTGTTGTTGAATATCAAGAAAATACATTGATTGCATGGCGTCATCTTGGAAGATGGATATGGCGTTACGAATTAGTGAACATTGGGCCGAGTATGACCCAAGTTACAGAATCATTTGATGCATCGCGCGCGCCGTCAATTGCTAAAGCATGGTTATCTCTTCGCAAGGCATACCCTTGGACACAGAAAGCAGTTGCCAAAACATTGGTGCAACTCAAGTCCACCTGCGAAGGATAAATAATGGTTAAGAAGTTATCGGCTGAATACTTAGGCTCACTTCTATTGGGTGCAAGCGTTGTTGGCTCAGGCTTAATGGTCACGATCTTGACTCAAGATATTGCGATTCAGCTCTTCGTAAACACAATCACAACTGTATTTATGTTATTCATAATTATCACTCTTTTTGCGCCAATTAGCGGCGCGCACTTTAATCCGCTGGTGTCTGTAGTTGAAATGTTTTATAAGAGAGTGTCAGTAAAGGAAGCGGGATTTTATATTCTTGCACAATTACTGGGAACTTCCTCTGGAGTTATGCTCGCTAATTTGATGTTTAATAAACCCGCGATTGAGCAATCTACTTTTGAGCGAAGTGGAAATTATCGTTTTCTTGCAGAAGTGGTAGCAACGGCCGGATTGCTGATGTGTATTTTGCTTCTTCGCCATCAAAATCGTGGATCGATTGCTGCCGTGATAGTTCCAGCGTGGATTGGTGCAGCGTACATTTTTACTTCTTCCACTTCTTTTGCAAACCCGGCTATCACTCTTGCCAGAACTTTGAGCGATTCTTTTGCTGGAATTTCTTTAAAGTCAGTGCCAATGTTCATCCTGGCGCAATGCTTTGGTGCTCTACTCGGTGTCTTACTCACCGCATTATTGACAGCAGAAAAAAAGGAAGAAGATGTCCTCCTCTAAACCGAGTGTTTTATTTGTCTGTGTGCACAATGCTGGGCGCTCACAAATGGCCGCGGGCTTTTTGAATGAATTGGGTGCTGGACGTGTAGAAGTTTTATCTGCCGGATCTGCACCAAAAGATTCTATAAATCCAGTTGCTGTAGAAGCTATGCGAGAAGTCGGTATTGATATTTCACAAAATACTCCCAAAGTTTTAACTCCTGAAGCAGTACAAGAATCTGATGCTGTAATCACTATGGGGTGCGGGGATGCCTGCCCGTACTATCCAGGCAAACGATACGAAGATTGGGTTTTAGATGACCCTGCAGGTCAAGGCATTGAACCTGTGCGTGTTATACGAGATGACATAAAGAAACGTGTTGAGCAACTCTTATCTGAACTTCTCTCGTAACAAATTCCAACGCAATAGACTTGTGCCATGAAGCGCTTCTTTTCTCGCATTGTTGCGCTCTTTACTAGTCGCATAATCTGGGTTAGGCAAATTCTTGTTGCAAGCCTTGCAGCCGGTGCTGCTTGGTTAGTTGGAGAACAAGCGTTTAGCGGTGGAGGATTAGTTGCCGCAATTGTTTGTAGCTTGAGCATTCGAATCTCGTTATACAAATCTGTACGAGAAGGACTTGGTCAAATTCTCGGAACTGCGATTGGTGCTGGAGTTGCATTATCAACAGTTCACTTCTTTGATTTCGGTGTTATTGCGGTGGCAACAACTGTTTTGTTGTGCTCGGTTGTCGCTCGAGGTTTACATCTTGGTGAAGTAGCTTCCGTAAACGTTCCGGTCGCTGCCCTTATCGTTATAGGACCAGGAATTAGTAGCAGCACGGCAGAAACTCGTTTGTACTCAACTTTAATTGGAGCAGGCGTTGCCATTGTCTTCTCTTATTTTTCGCATGCAAGCACACCTGCAGGACGAACTATTGATCAAATTTCACGACTTGGAAAGAAGTCTGCTGAATTACTCGGATCTATGGCTGAAGGAGTTGCAAGCGGTTACTCTCAAGAAGTCGCAGGTAAATGGCTCATGCGTGCACGAGTTTTGATTGAAGATATTCCAAGCGTTCGATCACAGGCTCTGGAAGCAAAAAAATATGCTCGTTGGTCACCACTTGCTGAAGCAGATGAAGCCGATGCACTCTATTTGCGTGGAGTTGCGATGGAGCACACAGTTGTTCAAGTGCGCACAATTGCCCGCACGCTCTTTGATTCAGCAGTCGCAGGAGGAGTAACTCAATTCGCGAATCGCCAAATTGGTAACGCGCTATCTGCGACGAGTTATGCGATATCTTCGAAGGTTGAAGCGATAGAGACACATAGTGCTGGTCAGAGGGCTCTTAACATTGCAGAAGAATTACGTCTGGCTGCGGCTACGTTGGCCGAAGAATTAATCGCAGAAAATGATCGGATGGACCAAGAAGAGTTTGTGCGAAATATTTCACTCGTTTCAAACATGGAAAGAATTGCTGATTCCTTAGATGAAAGTTCGCCTGCTTTAAGTGATGTGAAAACTCCAGGGGAGCCTGCAATGTCTAAAGTCATGAAAATTTCTCCAGTGACTTTGGCGATGAAGTGGCCAAGGCGAATTTGGTTTGGCATCCGAAAGTTTTTGCAGAGATAACCATGAGTATTCGCGAAGCACAACCATCCGATGTTGCTGATATTTTACGTCTGATTAAAGACTTAGCAATTTACGAGAAAGCTCCTGACGAGGTTGTCGCAACTGAAGAGCACTTAACTCGAGCACTATTTAATTCCAATCCGCATGTCTTTGCTCATGTCGTAGAAGTTGACGATCGCATTATTGGAATGGCGTTGTGGTTTTTGAATTATTCAACGTGGCTAGGCACGCACGGAATTTATCTGGAAGATCTCTATATCGAACCCGAGTATCGGGGCCGCGGATTTGGTCTGGCATTGCTTAAGCATTTAGCAAAAATATGTGTCGAGCGCGGGTATGGACGTTTTCAGTGGTGGGTATTGGATTGGAATACTCCTTCAATCGAGTTTTACAAATCCCAAGGCGCAGTTGCGATGGATGAGTGGACTGTCTTTCGCGTCAGTGGCGATGATTTGAATAAACTTGGTACATGAGCGCACGCGTCCTATCAATCAACATCACGTCAGTTGTTCACCAAGGTGAATGGACCGGTAGCGAAGGACGCACAGGAATAGATAAGCGAAGTGTTGATGGTCTGATTGAATTTAAAAATAATGGCGTTGCTGGTGACCGGGTAATCGATACCAACGTTCATGGAGGATACGAACAAGCTGTTTACGCTTATGCACGCGAAGACGCAATCTGGTGGGAAAAAGAAATTAATGAACAAATCCCAGCTGGTCGATTTGGAGAGAACCTGACCACCGAAGGTATTGATGTCAATGCTGCGCTGATTGGTGAACGCTGGAAAATTGGCTCTGTAATTCTAGAAGTGTCGCAACCACGTATTCCATGCCGAGTTTTTGCTGGATTTTGGAAACGTGCAACGCTTATTAAAGATTTTACGCAAGCAGGTCGACCAGGAACCTATCTTCGAATCATTCAAGAGGGAAGCGCGCAGGCAGGTGATTCAATCGAAGTCATCCACAAACCTAATCACGACATCAGTATCAGTGATTTATTCGCGGCAAAAAGTGGCGAACGTTCAAAGATAAATAAAATAAAAGAAGTTTCGGACTTATCTTCTGAATTTAAGGAGTGGGCTGAAAAGATAGCTGCAACTCAGAATTAAGAAATTGCGGCAGCGATTGCCTGCGTATGTGCAGGAGTTGAGCCACAGCAGGATCCAACAATATTGACCCCCATCGCTTTCATTTCTGCGGCATAGATTGCCATTTCATCAGGAGTGCCCTCGTAAATAAATGTATCGCCAACAAGTTTTGGCAGACCCGAATTTGATTGCGTAATTATAAAAACACCCGCTGGGCGGGCATTAACCATCTCTTGCGCAATCTGACGCATTTCATCTGTGCCACGACCGCAATTTGCACCAATTATTCGAACGCCAATCGATGAAAGATGTGTCACTGCCATCGCTGGTTTTACGCCCATCATTGTGCGCAGATTTGTATCAAATGACATCGTGGCAATAATTGGTAATCCAGGTGCAACTTCTTTGGCTGCTTCAACTGCTGCTTCAACTTCTGCAAGATCACTCATTGTTTCAATGAGAATTGCATCAACCCCACCTGCGACTAAGCCTTTAATTTGCTCTGCAAATAAAGCCTTTGCGCTCTCTGGTGTCAGTGTTCCCATTGGATCCATGAGATCCCCTGATGGACCAACATCGCCCATCACAAAACAACCAGGATGGCGGTCTGCAACTTTGCGAGCGATTGCAGCACCAGCTTGATTTAATTCAATTACTCGATCGGCAAGGCCATGTAATTCAAGTCGGCCATACGTTGCGCCAAAAGTATTTGTTGTGATGAATTTTGCACCAGCTGCTGCATATGCTTCTAGTACAGCTTCGATTTCTTCTGGCTTTTCAACATTCCATAATTCTGGAGCACCACCATCGGTTAATCCACGCTCTTGCAGCATTGTTCCCATCGCACCATCGGATGCGAGTACAGAGTTGGCAAGTGCGTCATAAATGGCTGACATTTTTTACTCCTATTAAGTGGTTGGTTTTATTGCGTCCAGAATTGCTTGTAATTTACTTTCAGAAAATTCTTCTTCTAATTGCGCAGTGATGCGCGCGGCAAGGGCAGCAGGAACTTCATCTGATGCAGTCCAGGGATCTCTATTCCATCCAGATGTGTAAGCATCTGCATCTATTTCGCCCATACGCATGGCTGCTTCATCAATTGCTTCTTGAAAGCGCGCAGGCAACATTACTTTAATAGTGTCAGCGCCATCTCGGGCCATAACCATTGATGGAATCTCTCGCCAACGCATTACTTGATATTCGCTCATGAAAGTAAGGCTACCAAGTGATGTTAACTATTTCATTAAGAGCTTTACGCGAACGGGGTGCAATTTCGCGAGCCTTGATCTCATCGGAGAGTGAATCCGGTGATGTTCTTTTGCCAACTGCCACACAAGCAACAGGTTCTACTCCGGTGCTTAGAGCAAATGTGGACTTTGCCATAGCACTATCAAAACCACTCATTTGATGAACATCAAAACCGCGATGGTTTGCTTCAACAGTGAGAAGTGAAACAGCAAGTCCAGTGTCGTAGAGCGCTGTCGGATTTTGCTTTCCATCATCTCTAAGAGTCAGGGAGTTTACGAGAATTAATGCAGATGCCCTCGGTGCCCATTGCTTATTAAAATCTGAAAGTACCGATGAAATTTGGGTAAATTTTTTATCTCCTCGAATTCCAACTATAAACTTCCAAGGCTGTGAATTAAAGGCACTTGGTGCCCAACGTGCTGCTTCAAAGATTGCACTTAAATCTTCAGGAGAAATCGTGGCACTTTCGTCATAGGCACGTGGACTCCAACGTTCTGCGATAAGCGGGTGTAATGCAACGGAAGAATCTGCTCTCTTATTCATGTGCCAATTGTATTCGGCTATGTAATAATTTAGTGATGAAATTAATCCAAACAGAGCGACTTGACCTGCATCACATTGAAGCAGAAGATTTAATCGCACTCTTTGAAAATCGAAACGATACCCAAGCTCTCACTGGAAAAGCTTTCACCAACCCACTTCGAGTGCTTATTGACTTCCAGGGCCCACTTGCATGGAGAGTTCCACAAGTAAAAGTAAATCCCGACATAAACAAGTGGTTTGTCCGGTGGGCTGTTCTGCGTAGCACGCAAGAAATTATTGGCAGCTCAAGTTTTCATGGAGCACCGGATGAAAACGGAATGATGGAAATTGGCTTAGGAGTTGAGGCAGCATTTCAACGTCAGGGTTTTGGCCGTGAAATATTGCGAGGAATGTGGGGTTGGGTTGTGACTGAACCTGGTGTAAAAGTTTTGCGTTACACAGTGAGCCCAACAAATACTCCATCAATCGGACTCATAAATGATTTTGGCTTTACTTATATGGGCGAGCAATTGGATGAAATTGATGGCCCAGAGAGTATTTATGAATTGTCAGCCGAGGAATACAGAAACAAATTTCTTAATCGTTAGATTGCCCAGATTTGTGTTTATAGCGTCCTAAGAAATCTGTCTTCATGTCTCGAAAATTGCCATCAAGTAGCGCCTGACGCATCTGATCAACCAAGCGAACTATGTAGCGTTCATTATGGATAGTGGCTAATGTCGCTGCGATGATCTCTTTACCGCGAAATACATGGTGCAGATATGCACGCGTGTAGTGCGTGCATGTATAGCAATCACATTCGTCATCAATTGGGTTGAAATCTCGCTTGTATGCTGCATTTGAAAGGTTGAATCTGCCTTCCATCGTATAGACCGCACTTGTGCGAGCAATGCGTGAAGCTAATACACAGTCAAAGGTATCGATTCCGTTTTCAACTCCAACGAAGAGATCTTCAGGAGCGCCGATGCCGAGCAAGTGCTTTGGTTTTTCTTCGGGCAATACTTCATTTACCCATTTAACAATTGTGCCCAGTGAATCCTTATCCAGTGCGCCACCTATACCGAAACCGTCATACGTAATATCCGAGGATTGCATTGCCCCAAAATCAGAGGCAGCTTTCTTACGCAAGTCTTCGTATTGGGCACCTTGGATTACACCAAATAGTGCTTGGTAAGGCTTGTCGGCTCGCAAATCTGTTAATCGCTTGTGTTCGTCCAAACAACGTAATCCCCAGTTATAGGTACGTTGCATAGCAACTTCTTGGTAACGACGGGTGTTATGCAGCGTTGTGCACTCGTCAAATGCAAACATGATGTCGGCACCTATTTGGTGTTGGACCTGCATCGAAATCTCTGGAGTAAATCTATGCATAGATCCATCAAGGTGGGATTTGAAAGTTACACCTTCATCATCGACATGGGCCAAACGTTCCTTATTGCCAGCGATTACTTCATCTGATCTAAATGTTTTTGCATCCATTGCAAGCACTTTTTTAAATCCCACACCGAGTGAAAGTACTTGAAAACCGCCACTGTCCGTAATTGTCGGACCTTGCCAATTCATAAACTTTGCAAGTCCACCAGCTTCATCAAGAATGTCTGGGCCAGGTTGTAAATACAGGTGATACGCGTTTGCCAACAGTGCCTGCGCGCCCAAATCTTGCATTGATTCAGGCAATACAGATTTAACTGTGGCTTTGGTACCCACTGGAATAAATGCTGGGGTTTGAATATTTCCGTGGGGAGTTGAAATTGTTCCCACACGGGCGAGTGATTTCTCATCTCGCCGTGATATTTCAAAGGTGAACCCGCTAGCCATGTGCGACATTGTGGCAGAGATGTAGGCTAAGAAAATGCCTCAATTCAAACTTAAATCCGGCCGCGAACTAGAAGTACTCGATAATGGCGTCGATAGCTCGCAGGCAATTGTTTTCCATCACGGCACACCAGCCAGCGCATCCCTCTGGAGCCAATGGTTTGCAGTGGCAGCAGATAAAGGCATTCGAGCAATTTCATATAGCCGGGCTGGCTATGGAACAAGTGATCGAGATTTTGGTCGCAGCGTTGTCAGTGTCAATAGAGATATCACCGAAGTTTTGGAATCTAAAGGAGTTGAAAAATTCGTAGCAATTGGATGGTCCGGTGGAGGCCCGCACGCACTGGCAAATACCCTGCTCGAAAATAATGTCGGTGCAATTACATTGGCTGGTGTTGGTGCCTACGGAGTAGATGATTTGAATTTTCTTGACGGTATGGGGCAAGAAAATCATGATGAATTTAATGCATCGCTTCAGGGTGAAGATGTTATTCAACAGTGGTTTATTGATAATGCGTCAACCTTTAAATCTGTTGGAGGCGATGAAATCCGTGAGGCATTTGGTGGGCTTATTAGTGATGCAGATAAGAAAGCAATGGAGGGTTCATTTGCCGATGTCATTGCAGCAGCTATTCGGTCCGCAATTGCAGTGAGTTTTGATGGATGGGTCGATGATGATGTGGCATTTACGAAGCCTTGGGGATTCGAATTATCTGCAATTACAAAACCTGTAAAAATCTGGCAAGGCGATCAAGATCTGATGGTGCCACACGCACATTCGCGTTGGCTTGCTAAACACATCCCCACTTCTGAACTCACTTTCATTCCAGGACAAGGTCACGTGACCTTGTTAGTTGATTACGCTGACAAGGTATTTGATCAAGTAAAGGAACTGCTTGCTTAAATGATTCTTAATTCACAAACGGTTCGTGAGTATTATGCAATCCTGAATTCACACTCAAAGAAGATGGTCTTAGGTGTATTACTTAGTGCCATCGGTAACGGCATGACTCTTTCTCTTTTGTTGGTGTACCTACATGACATGCGGGGATTTACAAATACTTTTGGAGGATTTCTACTATCTTTCGGTGCTGCAGTAGCTCTCACTGTGGGAGGGCCTGTTGGTACGCTTATTGATCACATAGGGCCAAAGAAAGTAATAATCGTTGGAATTATCGCTGAATCAATTGGTACTGGTGGTTGGTCACTTGTTCAAACACATCGAGATGCGATTGTGGTTATGAGTATTCAATCTATTGGCGCAGCTTTCATATGGCCGCCAATGAATGTGATGCTTACTCGCTTGACTCCAGAAAAAGATAGACAAAAAGTCTTCGGACTCAATTTTATGTTGCTCAACTTAGGCATTGGGTTGGGAGGATTATTTGCTGCCTTAGTTATTACTAAAGGTTCACTGAGATCTTTTCAAATTATGTACATCTTGGATTCCTTCACCTTCTTACTTTTTTTGATAGTGGTGTTACTTATTCGTACCCCTTTAATCAATAAATACGTCCCAGGGGCTCACGAACCCCAGAACGGAAGCTATAAAGACGTCTGGGAAAACAAAAAAATTGTTTTACTCAGTATTTCTGGGCTAGTCCTTTTAATCTTTGGATATGCAAGTTTGCAAGCGGGACTCCCAATTTATGCGACTCAGTACCTGGGCCTTTCACCCAAGTGGTTGGGTATCTTTTATGCGGCTAACACGATCTCCATTGTTTTATTTCAGCCAGCAGTTTTGCGCAAACTCGATCGCGAATCAAAGTACAAAGCACTCATAGCCGTTGCAATAATTTGGTCTTTATCTTGGGCCGTCGTTGGAACATCACCGCTGCTACCGATTATTGCTGCCGGGGTAATGATCTGCCTGAGCCAAATTGTTTTTGCATTTGGCGAAATGATTTGGTCTCCGACAATGCCGGCACTTGCAAATGAGTTATCACCCGAACACATTCGTGGTCGAACCAATGCACTGACAAGTTTGCAATGGGGAGTATCTGGCGTGTTAGGCCCTGCAATTAGTGGTCCAATGTTGGGCGCAGGCCTTGAAAGTGCGTGGATATTTACGATGTTTATTGGAGCGTTGCTGCCCCTGCCATTATTTTTACGACTCCGAAAAATGTCCCTACCAAATACGAACGCGCTCTGAGGATTTCATCCAGAGAGTGTTCTTGTCGGTGACATCAAAGGCTGTATAAAACTCATCGATATTTCGAACGATGGCGTTACATCTAAATTCATATGGTGAATGTGGATCTGTAGCAATTCGTCTACGTAACTCTTCTGGGCGAACTTTTCCGCGCCATGCTTGTGCCCAGGCAAGGAAGAATCGTTGCTCCCCTGTTAAACCATCGATAACTGGCGCTGGTGCACCCTTTAAAGCCAGTAAATAAGCTTTGTAAGCGATGCTTAGCCCACCGAGGTCTCCAATGTTTTCGCCCACTGTCAGAGCGCCATTAACGGTGATATCAGGGGTTTCTTCAGGGGAGAGCACATCAAATTGTGCGATCAATGCATTGGCACGTATTTCGAATTCATCGCGATCTGATTGGGTCCACCAATCGACCATGTTTCCATCGCCATCGTATTTAGAACCTTGGTCATCAAAGCCGTGACCGATTTCGTGGCCAATGACGGCGCCGATTCCACCGTAATTAACGGCAGGGTCTGCATCGATATCAAAAAATGGTGGCTGCAAAATGGCGGCAGGGAAAACAATCTCATTCATCCCAGGGTTGTAATAGGCATTAACTGTTTGCGGAGTCATGTACCACTCGCTGCGATCCACGGGTGCGCCGATTTTTGCTAACTCATAATCGCGAGCAAAGGCAGAAATGCGTCCTAAATTTCCGAAGAGATCATCTGCTGAAATCTTTAGTGTTGAGTAGTCGCGCCACTTATCTGGATAGCCAATCTTGGGAGTGAATTTATTTAACTTTTCAAAGGCCTTGGCTTTTGTTTCAGCGCTCATCCATGAGAGCTCGCTAATGCTGATGCGATATGCCTCAATCAGATTTGCAACGAGTTCGTTCATGGCAGCTTTTGCAGCAGGTGGAAAATGGCGCTCTACATAGATGCGACCGACTGCTTCACCGAGTGATCCTTCAACTAGCGAGACTGCACGTTTCCAGCGCTCGCGAATTTGTGGAGTACCAGAAAGAGTGGTTCCGTAGAAGGCAAAGTTTTGTTGCACTACGGCGTCATTGAGGTATGCAGCCGATCCTGAAATGAGTTGCCACTTTAGCCAGAGCACCCATGCGCTGCGATCGAATTTTTCGAGCAGCGCCGAGACTCCAGAGAAGAAATCAGGTTCGCGAACGATGACTGATTCAAATGCCTTATCTGGGACTTCACCAGATTTTAACCAGAGTGGAAAATCAATTGCGGGTGCTAATTTTTCTAACTCGGCGCGACTGTGTTTGTTATATGTCAGTGTTGCATCGCGATCACGCACTTGATCCCAGTGGCATGCAGCTATAGAAGTTTCAAGTGCCAAAATTGAAGCAACATCTGTGGCGCTCGCAGATACTCCGGTAAGGGCAAACATTTTTGCAACGTGTTCTAAGAACGCTTCGCGAATTGGTGCGTACTGTTCTTCTCGATAGTAGGACTCATCAGGCAGTGAAATTCCACCCTGACCTAAGTAAATAATATTTGTCTCGGAATCCATGGCATCTGTATAAATAGATGCACCGAAAATTCCGCCAACACCCTTCATTTCAAGGCGCGACATGGTCGAGATGAAATCTGAAACGGAAGCAATCGCATCGATGGCCGCAAGGTCCGCGGCCAGGGGAGTTGTGCCTAGTTTTTCGATTGCTCCGGTGTCCATAAATGAGCGGTATAGATCGCCAATCTTTTGGGCTTCGACGCCACCATCTTTGATTAGATGGGCACCTTCAATAATCTCGCGAACCTGGGCCTCGGCTTCGTCATGAAGAGCGTATGCAACTCCATCTGAAGCACGATCTGCCGGAATTTGGTGGGACTTAAGCCATCCACCGTTGAGGTGACGATAAAGATCATCGCCAGGAGCGAAATCAGAATCAATATGTGAAAGATCTATTCCACTCTTTAGTGTCATTGCTGTGCGCCCCCGCTATTTTTGAAGTAGTTGAAAGTTCAACTTCTCGCGTACCATTATCCCTATGGCAGACGCTACAACACCTAAATGGCTCAATCCATCTGAGATGAAGGCTTGGCGTCGATACATTATTGCTAGCCGTCGATTGGTAGAAGCGTTGGACTCTGATCTAGCACCCCATGATATTTCCATGGCTGATTACGAAATCTTGGCTCAACTCAGTGACGCCCCAGATCGCAGAATGCGAATGAGCGAACTGGCAGATGTTGCGATGTTATCTCGCTCCAGACTTTCCCATCGAATGAAGGTGATGGAAAAAGCCGGCTGGCTCAAACGAGAATCCTGCCCCATTGATAAGCGTGGTTATTTTGCAGTGATGACACCCAAGGGTTGGAAAGCCATTGTTGCTGCCGCTCCAGATCATGTGGCTAGTGTGCGCTCGCGATTTGTCGATCACTTAACAAAGGCCGACCAAGTTGTACTTGCTGAAATATTTGAAAGAGTAAGTAAGGATTTAAGAAACTCTAAGTTAGATTGAAATTTAGTTAAATAATTAAGAAGCAAAAAAGCCCGCCACTTTCGTGGCGGGCTTTTTTAATAAGCGAAATGCTTACTTTGCTGCTGCCTTCTTGCGACGACGACGCTTTGGAGCGCCTGTCTTTGCAGCGGCCTTCTTGCGACGCTTTGGAGCTGCTTTCTTAGCAGCT
>CANHNH010000006.1 GCA_947461995.1 Candidatus Nanopelagicaceae bacterium | reverse complement strand
TTTCACTCTATTTCCTCTCGGTTTTGATCATGTCTTCCAGCCAGTCGATTTCTCGCTGTGCTGATTCCAAAGAGTGACGACGCCACTCTTCGAGATACTTATCGATTCCTACCGGAGATTTTTCGAGCTCTCCGCGCAGAATCTCTGCCTTCTCTTTCAACCGACGGTGTCGGCCTTCCAAAATTCGAACGCGATTCTTGGTCGATGTTGGACCGAAGAATGCAAAACGAATTTCAAAACCTTCGTCTTCCCATGTATCTGGACTAACTGTTTCTGCCAATGTTGAAAAACGATTCTTACCTTTTGTTGTAATCACATAAACAATGCGCGAGCGCCGAGAGGTATCAGCGGTGGATGCATCAATTAACCCAGCTTCCATCATTCTGCGTAATTGCGGATAGAGAACTGAGAATGAAAGCGCGCGAAATGGACCGAAAATTGCACTCATCCTTTTTCGCAATTCATACCCATGAAGTGGGCTCTGCGAAAGAAGCCCGAGGAGGGCGAATTCGAGTGATTCACTGCGCGAGCGCATCGATGCCTCTCCCTTCGGACTATGCCAATCGGACTATCGGAACATATATCGATTCGATATAACGAAGCGCTAGTTAACCCGATACTCCCTCAGGAGGCAACTCGCCTCGCTAAGCCTGGAGATATACGGCGTGGCGTATTCCGAGGTATCAGGGGGGCCTGAATTACCCTTGCTAACGACCTTCCCCGCCTCTTTAAGGCCTATTTCCCAGCCCGACTATGGAAGGAACACTATGTCCCTGCTCTCATGGAAACTACACGGCAATGGCAAAAACATTGCTCATGGAGATGTTGTCTCCACCGATGAGCGCCTTACATGGCCACGCACAATTGGCGTTGGCGTGCAGCATATTGCTGCGATGTTCGGTGCAACATTTCTCGTACCAATCATTACTGGATTCCCACCAACTACAACTCTGTTCTTCTCTGGAATTGGAACACTTCTTTTTCTCACGCTTACACAGAATAAGGTTCCAAGCTACTTAGGTTCTTCCTTTGCATTCTTAGCACCGATCGCTGCTGCAAAGAGTGGTGGCGGAATGAGCGCAGCCCTTGGCGGTGTTGTTGTCACAGGTTTGATACTTGCAGCCGTTGGCTTAATCGTTCGTCAAGCAGGCATCGGTTGGATTAACTGGTTATTGCCACCAGTAGTAACAGGAACAATTGTTATGGTCATCGGTCTTAACTTGGCTGGGGCTGCAAAAAATAACTTCGTAGCTGGACCAATGATTGGAATCATTACTCTGGCATCGATTGGTGTTGTCTCTGCACTCTCACGTGGTTTCCTTAACCGAATTAGCATCTTTGCTGGTCTGGTTATTGGCTACGTGGTTGCAATGATTATGGGCGATGTAAAGACTGATGGCATTACCTCTGCATCATGGGTTGCAATGCCTTCATTTACTTCACCTACATTTGATTCAAAAGCCATCGTTCTCTTCTTGCCAGTTGTCTTGGTATTGATTGCAGAAAACGTTGGACACGTCAAAGCCGTATCTGCAATGACTGGCAAAAACCTTGATGATCAAATGGGAACCGCTCTGATGGCGGATGGACTTGCAACAACACTTGCTGGAGCAGGTGGCGGTTCTGGTACGACTACGTATGCTGAAAACATCGGGGTAATGGCTGCTACTCGCGTTTACTCCACTGCTGCTTATTGGATCGCAGGTATTGGTGCAATCGTGTTGTCACTGTCTCCAAAATTTGGTGCAGTATTGAGCGCGACTCCTGTTGGTGCACTTGGCGGCGTTGGAGTAGCGCTTTTCGGAATGATCGGAGTGCTTGGTGCTCGTATCTGGATTGATAGTCGAGTGGATTTCTCCAACTCAATTAATCTATTGATCGCAGCTTCTGCACTAATCATCGGCATTTCAGATATGTCATGGACTGTTGGCGACTACACATTCAGTGGAATCATTAACGCAACATTGGTTGCCGTAATTGGTCACCGCGTACTGAATGCACTCGCAAACTCTCGCAAGTAAGTAAGATAAAGCTATGGTGATTCCATCGCGGCTACCTGAATACATCGTGGCCGCGATGGTTATCATCTTGGCGCCAGGGCCAAGTGTTTTATTTGTGATTGCTCGTGCCATTGCATGGGGACGTAAAACCGCTGTATTTACAGTTGCTGGAAATGTTACAGGCGCATTTGCTCTCTCAACTCTTGTAGCAATCGGACTAGGACCAATACTTCAAAAATCAGATCTTGCCTACGCCGCGATTCAATGGGGTGGTGGTTTGTATCTCATGTACTTAGGTGTTGATGCAGTTAGACATCGTCGAGTGCACGCCGAAGATATGCGCAATCAAGGAGACATAGCCCCAGGGATTGCACGTTCAATGAGAGATGGTTTCTGGGTCGGAGCACTTAACCCCAAAGGATTAGTTTTCTACGCAGCGATTTTGCCGCAGTTTGTTGATCGAGAAAAAGGAAACGTTGCACTCCAATTAATATTTTTAGGAGCAATTTTTTCACTTTTGGCTTTTATTTCAGATGGGTCGTGGGGTTTGCTAGCCGGAACAGCTCGTCAATGGTTAGCAACAGATCCAAAGCGATTAGAAAAACTACGAGCAACTGGTGGAACGGTCATGATTATTCTTGGAATATCAGTGCTGATCAGTGCAATTGTCAGTGCTTAACGAGAAGATACATTCATGAAAAAACCTTCTGCGCCTGCCACTGAATTCATCTCACCATCTGATCTCACATTTGGATTATCTACATGCAAGAGATGTTTGTGGATTAAATATTGGTTTAAAGTGTCGATGCCTGGTGCGTTTCCACTCGTTGGCACTTTGGCTGATCTTCAAGAAAAACACTTCCGTGGCGCCTCGATGCAAGAAATCCACCCGAGCCTTCGCCCAGGAAAAGTTACGCAATGGAGTGGCTGGGTAAAGAGCACGCCCATGAAGATCAATGGCTTTGAAACCAGATGGCACATCCGTGGCAAGTATGACTTGGTTGCCGATAACGAAGATGGCACCGTTGCACTTATAGATTGCAAAGTCTCTGATAGCTCTCGGGATAACGGGGAATTCTACGCACCTCAATTAGAAGCCTACGCACACTCACTTGAAAACCCTCTTCAAGGAAATCCTGTCAGTGTCGCGACAATGGGCTTGTTGGTCTGGAACCCCAACGCAGCATTTGATATTAAAGAAAAACAAGGATTTTTTGCAGCGCAACATTATTTGCCCGTCGAACGCAATGAAGCGCAATTCTTAGCTCTCATTGAAGATTTGATTAATGTACTAGAAGGAGATTTTCCTGATTCGGGGCCAAAGTGTCCTACGTGTAATTACTTAGTACAACGTGCAGAGATTGCGAATTAATCTTCAAGGTCGTCTTTGAGTTCATCTTTTCTGCGACTTGCATAAATATCAACATACTCTTGACCTGATAATTCTTGAATCTTGTTCATGATTTGATCTGTAACATCACGAAGATAGAGTAAATCTGAGGAGTCACCAGTAAAGAACATTGGTTCTCCAAAAATCATCTTGACTCGCATTATCTTTGGAATAACTTTTCCAGTTGGTTGTATTTTTTCTGTATTAAACATTGCTACTGGAATTATTGGCGCACCTGACTCAATTGCTAATCGGGCTATTCCAGATCTACCTTTATACAAACGCCCATCTGGAGAACGAGTGCCTTCAGGATAAATTCCTAAGCACTCCCCTTCAGCCAAAACTTGTAATCCTGTAATCAACGCAGCTTCACTTCGTCTGCCACCGGAGCGATCGACAGGAACTTGTCCGAGTGCAATAAAGGTCAGTTTTTTAAGTAAACCTTTTGGGCCAGGTGATGTGAAATATTCTGATTTTGCAAGAAAAGTTACTTTACGAGGAACCACTAATGGCATAAATATTGAATCACTAAAGGACAAATGATTGCTTGCAATGATTACTGGACCAGAAGATGGAACGTTACGTAAGCCCTTTACTTTTGGTCGAAATGCCAACATTAAAAATGGTGTCAAGAATGCACGGAGTACGCCGTAAGGAAGATTGTTTACATTCATCCTGACTCCTTCTTGCTGCTAATATGTTGCTCAACACTAGTGTTCCTAATTTAGTGGATGCCTGCCCATGTGCCACTATTTGAGCGTGAGTGATACCCCAGCGCCCAAGGATCCCAGCGATGACGAGATCGATCTCATTAACTCTGAGTTTGAATCTATGGTCGCAGGATTATCACTCGATGAATCAACTCCAAATACTTATTTAGATGATTTAGAAAGAATCGATGCTCTTGATGAAAATCACTTCGAGCAACCTAATCCTTCATGGCCAGGTTTACGAAAATTTCTTTTAAGCGCCCAGGTTGCAATCAAACGATGGTTGCGACGAGAGAATAATCAAGAAGATGGCGTGGAGTTGTAATCAAGCTGTGATGCTGATCTAAAATTAGTTTTCAGCGTGCTCTTTAAGTTGAGCCAGTGCTTGATCAATTGTGGCTTTTTCTGCCTTTGTACGCATCATCGAAGGAATCGGTAGCGATACCTCAACGCCAAGTTCATAGGTAACAGAAGTTGTGTCAGCGTCGATTGCTTTGGTGATGTATGCACCATTCATAGCAGTTAATAAATCTGCATCTTCAAGTGAGAACTCAAGACGCTCTGGGGCTTTGCTCCAGTCGTAGTTAAGTAGAACTCGATCCTTCATCATTCCAGCGTCGATAGAAACTTTTACGGAAGTTGCGCGACCCTGATCATCGCTCTCTTTTACCTCTGCGCTCTTGATGGCAGTGGACCAGGTTGGATATGCGGCCAAGTCAAAGAGGATGGCTCGCACGGTCTCGAGTGGGGCATCTATAGAAATAGTTGAAGTGCTTACGTCGCTCATGGGCACAGGTTACCGCTAAGTATTACCTCTTTCGCAAAATAACCCTCTCACGCTAGCGTTAGCCATATGAATGAGATCTCAATTCCCGCCCTTGTGGCCGATGCCAACGCCGGAAACCTCACGAATCTTGTTGCTGAACGTGCGTGGTTTGAACCTGAACGCATCATGCTTTCGCGCCCACTCGGTGATGGTTGGCAGAGTGTTACTGCAAAAGAGTTTGAATCTGAAGTAAGAGCTACCGCAAAAGGATTAATCGCAGCTGGAATAAATATTAGTGATCGAGTAGCAATCATGTCTCGTACTCGGTACGAATGGACGATTCTCGATTTTGCAATTTGGTATGCCGGTGGCTGTGTGGTTCCTATTTATGACACATCTTCTGCCGAGCAAATCGATTGGATCCTCAACGATTCTGGAGCTGTTGCAGTTATTGTAGAAACTCCAGCATTGCGAGATCTGACTAAAACTGTCTTACCTGCTCACACAAAACAGATGTGGACGATGACTGAAAATGTACTTGCAACTCTGGCCTACGATGGCGCAGCAGTTGGCGATGACGAAATCGAAAAGCGCCGAAATGCCTTGCTTCCAGAAACTTTAGCAACTCTTATCTACACATCTGGCACCACTGGAAAACCCAAAGGTGTACAGATTACACACGCAAATTTCTTATCTGAATGTGGAAACGTTGTACAAGCTGCCAGCGATTTATTTCTCAAACCAGGTGCTTCGACACTTCTATTCTTACCTGTGGCCCACGTCTTTGGTCGCATGATTCAGATAGGTTCCGTTGCAGCAGGATTACATATGGCGCATTGCAGCGATCCAGTTGGGCGCTTACCCCTTGATCTTGCTTCATTTAAACCTACATTTGTACTTGCAGTGCCTCGTATATTTGAAAAGGTTTACAACGGCGCCGAAGCAAAGGCAGATGCGGCGGGTAAAGGTAAAATTTTTAGAAAAGCAGCTGATGTCGCAATCGCATACAGCAAGGCAATTGAAAGCGGAAAAATTTCTCCATCACTGCGTTTAAAGCACGGACTATTTGACAAGCTAGTATTTTCAAAAATACGTAATGGTTTAGGCGGTCGAGTAGAAGCTGCAATCTCTGGTGGGGCGCCACTTGGCGAACGCCTTGGTCATTTTTATCGCGGTGCAGGAATCACGATTCTTGAAGGCTACGGGCTTACTGAAACTACAGCTGGTGCGACTCTAAACCTTACGAATAAAATCAAAGTTGGTTCTGTAGGACGACCAATTCCTGGAACGACTATAAAAATTGCCGATGACGGAGAAGTTCTGATCAAAGGCCCAATAGTTATGCAAGGTTATTGGAAAAATGATGCAGCAAATTCGGAAGTTTTCTCAGGAGATCGATGGTTTCATTCCGGCGATCTTGGCAAGTTAGATGATGAAGGATTCCTTTACATTGTTGGACGCAAAAAGGAATTGATTGTCACAGCTGGTGGTAAAAATGTTGCACCAGCAGTTCTTGAAGACAGACTGCGGGCGCATCCGCTGATCAGCCAGTGCATGGTGGTCGGAGACAATCAACCATTTATTGCATCATTAATCACAATTGATCAAGACGCGTTGAAGACATGGGTTTTAGCAAATAAGAAAGAAGGGGCTTCGTTAGCTGATTTAACGAATGATCCAGATCTAATTGCCGTGATTCAAACTGCTGTAGATGAAGCAAATAAAGCTGTTAGTCGCGCCGAATCCATCCGTAAATTTAAGATTCTTCCAACGGATTTCACTATTGCTGGCGGTCAGCTAACGGCAAAACTCTCACTGAAGCGCCATGTGATTGGAAAAGAATTCGCAACAGAAATTGCTGCCCTCTTTACCAATTAAGTGATGCAACCCGAGCGAATTAAAATCGCTCAAGAACTACATGACGGAATCGCACAAGATCTCGTCGCGCTTTCATATTCTCTCGATTTATTACTCGCTGCCCCGGATACCCCTCCTGAGACACGAATAGAAATTCGGAAAATACTTTTCAAGGTATCGACCATCATTGAAAGTGTTCGTAGTGAAATCTTTAACCTACGGATTCCTAAATCAATTTCCCTGGAAGATTCTTTGCTAAGTGTCCTCCATGAGATGAATTCTTCGGTTGAATTAAGAATTATTCAAGAAGATTACGAATTATCAACTTACAATCGAGAAGAATTACTGGCTATTTCTACCGAACTCGTTCGGAATTCAATTAAACACTCTGGGGCTAGCGTTATAGAAATTTCAATTAAGAAGAGTGAAAATGGAGGGAAATATACCTACAGCGATAACGGTAAAGGAATGGATCCTTTAGCTACTTCTGGATTTGGAATCCGAGGAATTCAAGAACGCTGTTCTTCAATAGGAAGTGAACTAATCATGTCGAGCACTTCACAAGGCATAAACTATGTATTTGATATTTCTTCATGAAGCAGCCGTTGACAGTTTTAATCATTGATGACCACGAAAGTGTCAGGGCCGGAATAAAGAGCGCGCTATCTAGAGCCGGACATATTTGTGTTGGCGAAGTCGGCACAATTGCAGAGGCGCGTGCACAAATTGCTCATACAAATCCACAAGTCATAATCGTTGATTTATCGTTGCCAGATGGAAATGGCCTAGAAATAGTCTCTTGGGCTCGTTCCATCTCGAGTCGAATCGGAATAGTTGTGCTGACGTTAAATTCAGCCCAAGATTATTTGCTCACAGTTATGAAATCAGGTGCAAGTGCATTCGTTGAAAAGAGCGCGGCACTGGCCGAATTAATATCAGCCGTCGAACACTCTTTTATCGCACCTCTCTCATTTAGCGCCCAAGGAATTTCGCGAATTTTAAAGAAAGATCACGATGCGAATGCTCTAACGGTGCGTGAGATTCAGGTACTCGAAAAGCTTTCTGATGGTTTGAGTTCTGGTGATATCGGATTGGATCTCTTTATTACACAAGCAACAGTGAAAACGCATCTAGCCTCTATCTACAGAAAACTAGATTCAAAAAATAGGATTCAAGCGGTTATTGCCGCAAAGAAAATTGGTTTGTTAACCCACCAAAAGTGAGTTAAATTCATTAGACCAAATTTCCCATCGCCATTGGTCGACAACCCAATTGCGTCCTGCCGAACCCATGTTTGATGCTTTCTTGGCATCACCGCACAACTCAATGATTGCTCCTGCTACTTGATCCACATCTGTGCCATCCACGCACAATCCAGTGACACCTTCAAGAACTGCATCTGGTGCTCCTCCTGAATTTCCTGCGACCACGGGAATGCCACACGCGCTAGCTTCTAGATAAACAATTCCAAGACCTTCAACTTCTAAACCAAAAAATCGTGATCGAGAAGGCATAGCAAATACATCGGCGGCAGATAAATAGCTTGGTAGTTTGTCGTACATAATTCTTCCTGCAAAAGTTACATTCTCTCTCAGTGAGAATTTCTTAACCAATTTTTCTAAATGAGATCTATAGGGACCTTCGCCAACTAAGAGAAGATGTGCATTTGGGATTTTCCGCAGAACGGCGGGTAATGCTTCAATTAATTTGTCCTGGCCTTTTCGATGCACAAGGCGTCCGACACTGATGATAATTTTCTTGGCTTCTAATCCCAATTCAATCCGCTTTTGCATCGAATCTGGTTGTGGAATGAAATGTGAAGTATCAATTCCTGGAGCAATTTTGACCATTGCATATGTACTTGCTTGTGTTAAGGAGCGTGAAATTGCTCTGCGAGTGAATTCTCCCAAATACGTGAGGTGACTAACTGAATTTCCAATTCGTTTCATGGCTAAATTGAATGGGAATATTCTTGCCCACCACACTTCGTGTCCATGAGTCAGAGCGATTATTTTCTTTACTCCTGCTTTGCGCAAAACTGGTGCCATTAATGCAAGCGGAGCGGCAGCGCCGAAAACAAGGACATCAATATCGTGGGTATTAACAATTTGTTTCGCTGCTCTTGTTACGCGCCACGATGGGAGCAAAATTTTGCTGCGATCCCGAATTACCTGTACACCAAATTTTTCTAACCAAAACTGATCATATTCGGCAGTATCGCCTTGTGAAGATGTAAAGACAGTAACCGTGTGACCGGAAATTCTCTCAAGTAATCCCATCACAAATGTTTCGATTCCGCCCGTACGTGGGCCAAAATCATTTGTTATGACGAGAATTTTTTTATAAACGTCTTCCACCTCTAAATTTCTTACGTCCCATATCCATGGTCGCAACTTTTACGCGCGATCCTGAACGTGGGGCGTGAACCATTCTTCCGCCCCCTAAGTAAATACCAACATGGGAAACTGGCGAACCGAAAAATACTAAATCCCCTGGTTTGAGATTTGAACGCGATATCAATTTGCCGTAACGAAATTGAGCAGCTGAAGAATGAGGCAACGAGACACCAGATGTAGCGAATGCGCGCATAGTTAAACCTGAGCAATCCCATGTTGTAAGTCCTGCTGCGCCGAAAACATAGCGATCGCCAATTTGTTTGAGCGCATATTTAAGGGCCACACCTGCTCGCCCTGAAACTCCTTGTGCCCCCTTAGCCGCTTCAAGAGAGGATGCTTGATCAGCATTTTCTTGCTCTTCAGCCAACCGAGCTAGACGTTCTCTGTCTTCTTTTTTAAGTTGAGCCAATAATTTTTCTGCTTCCGCCAATTTAGATTGAGCAAGGCGAGCTTGCGCTTGATACTTCTTTTGGGCTGCGGCAATCAGAGCTACTTTGTCAGCAACTGTCAGAGTGGTTGCATTGAGTCTTTGTTCGGCCGCCTCAAACTTGTTGAGCTGAATTGATTTTCGTCGAGTAAGAGCATCGAGTGAACCGGCTGCAGATAAATAAAGAGTTGGGTCTGATGAAAATAAGAGTTCAAGACTCTGACTTAAGCCGCCATTTTTGTATTGATTAATTGCTATAGCGCCGAGTGATTTTGAAAGCTCCGAAACATTTTGACCTTGAACGGCTGCCTTTTGTTTAATTCCGGTTAATGTCTTTGTAAGAGTTGCTAACTTAACTTTTGCTTCTTGCGCACCTTCTGCCGCAGAAGTTGCGTCTTCTTCTAGCGCTCTCACCTTGGCTTGGATTTCTGCCAGAGACGGCGCTGCCTGGGCTTGTGGGGCAACAAAGAGGGTTGAGATCAGCGCCAGAACGAGCACAAGTGCTGTTCCAGTACTTCGTCTCGTTAATTGCATGGTTACGAGGTTAACCTGTTAGAAGTACACGCCTCAACTCAGGACGCGCGTACGAGCCTGAGAAATAGAGAAGAATTTCGAAAATTCGCCCAATCTAGCCCGTTTGCTGGCCTTGTTGGGCGCTCTCAAATTTGAGCTCCTTACCTATCTCGCGAGATGCAAGCAGAGTAATTGCTGAATGAACTCGAGGAGATATTTCAGCGCGTGCAGGTGCGCCAATAAAAAAGGATACGACGCACTCTGAGCATTCGATATTTTTCTTTATACATGTATCGCAGTCAATGATCATGAGCCTTACGATAGACATGGGCACTGACATCTTTTATCTGGTCCAAGGGGGAACCATGAGCGTGACTGCCACGATAGTTGCAGGCGTTGACGGCTCCACCTGCATTGACGGCTCCTCGTCACAGGTCACTTCAACTGCTGATAGATCTATCTTTCTAGAACGGCGCCGAAAGGCTGATTGCATAATCATCGGCGGAAATACGGCTCGAAACGAACCATATGTAAAAACGCCAGTGCCTCTCGTTGTTATCTCGCGCAATCCGCATCCAAATTTGCCTGCAGCTCACGTGTGGAATATGGATCCATGTGAAGGAATCATCAAAGCTAGCCACGAATTTGGTGAAAATGTTCTTATCGAAGGTGGCGCTTCATTTATTACCTACTTACTTGAACACAACGCAGTTGAGATTCTCGAATTAAGTATTACAACCGCACGTGGCGGTACGGATATTTTCGACTTCGAAAGATTCTTAAATCACGCCGAGAGTCTCACAAAGAAAGTCACCGCAGATACAACTTTTTATTCTGCGATTTTTAGAACGCAGAAATAAGAGCTACGCCAGCAACTGCCAAAACAATTCCGACATACTGAACTCTGTGTAAGCGCTCATTCAGAAATTTAAATGCCATCAATGCAGTAACTATTGGATAAATTGATCCAAGAACCATCACAAGGGAAACTAATCCAAAATTAGTAGCCACACCCAGTAATAGATTCGCCAAGAAATCTGAAACTCCAACAAAGACCAGAACTGGAATTTCCGATTTTTCAAAATTTCCTACGGTTCGATATCTAATTGCTAGGAAAATTGTTACGATAAAAGTTACAGATCTCATCATTACCATTGTCATCAACGCACTAGATTGCGATCCCATTGCCATAAAAGTCATCGCGGTTCCAAATCCAGCTGCGGCTCCAAGTGCCAAAATCAATGGCTTCGGAGATAATCCTTGCGATAGTTCAGGTCCGCTGGCACAAAATGCTCCAACTAGTGCAACAACAACTCCAATAGCTTGTGCCGCTGTGAGAACTTCTCCAGCTAACAGTGCGACCGTTAGTGGAATGACAGCACTCAAAGCGCTAATTGGTGAAACAACCCCCATGCGACCTGTAGATAATCCTGCGTACAAACAAATTAATCCAAGATAACCAGATACTCCCGCAACTGCACCTGCAAAGAAATATCCACCATCGCCAAAAGCATTTGGTGGATTAGGGCCAAAAAGTTCTCCACTTAATAACACCAATGTAATTCCAAATAACAAACCGATTGCTTGAGTCATACCTAAAACGAGAATCGGTGCGTATTTCTTACTTAACTTTCCGCCGAAGAAATCAGCTGAACCCCACAGGGCGCTAGATAAGAGTGCCAATATTGAAGCCATTGACGAAGAGTACAGCCCTGCCTCCCACGTTCGCAGGAAGATGAGATTTAGAGTTAGCCAGTGGATTCATTTGCCTTTGATAAGTTAATTGATCATCTTCGATTAATTACTCCACGCGCAGAAATCATTCTTGAAGAAGTTCCGGCTCCACAAAAATTAGCAACGTATTCTTTTGCATTCTCCGCCGATGTCAGTAATGGTTTATTTGGCGATGCCGAAGATGAGATTGCATCCGGACGCTTTGTACTTTTGCATGAACCTGGTGGACAAGACACATGGGAAGGAGAATTTCGCTGTGTAACTTTTGTACGTGCAGATGTTGATGTAATGATGCAAGAAGATCCTCTCCTTCCTGAAGTAGGTTGGAGTTGGTTTCTTGAATCCATCACTAATGCCGGATGCGAATTCAACGCACCTAGCGGAACAGTCACGCGAGTATCGAGTGCCTCTTTTGGAAAGCTATCCCCACGCAATGATGAATCAGAGATGGAGATTCGCGCGTCCTGGAGTCCAATCGTTGATGATCCACGTGATCTAATCAAACACATCGAAGGCTGGTGCAACTTAATTTCAGAAGTTGCAGGTTTGCCACCAATTCCTGAAGGTGTATCAGCGATTACTTCAGCTAAACGTAAATAAAGTATGAGCGAAACCGAACCTGTTGCACCTATTGCCATTCCGTTAATAGCGCCGGCCCACGGCGTGCCAGCTGTTGTCGATACAGAAGAAAAATTTATCGCTGCTCTGCATGATTTAGAAAATGGATCAGGTCCATTTGCAGTAGATGCTGAACGTGCCTCGGGCTATAAATACAGTTCACGTGCATATCTGATTCAGATAAAGAGAACAGATGGTGGATTGCATTTAATTGACCCAATCCCTTTTGGTCCAGGACATGTGCTTTTTTCTCGACTCAATGAACTTCTTAATACAGATGAAGTAATTCTGCACGCAAGTACTCAGGACCTACCGTGCTTGCGTGAAATTGGAATCAATCCATCAAAATTATTTGATACTGAATTAGGTGGACGAATAGCAGGGTTACCACGAGTCGGGCTTGGGCCTTTGCTTGAATCTCTCATGGGTGTATCTCTTGCAAAAGAGCACTCTGCAGTTGATTGGTCCACCCGACCTTTACCGCCTGAATGGCTCAACTACGCGGCCTTAGATGTTGAACTTTTAGTTGCGCTGCGCGAAAAGATTTATGAATTACTCAGTGATGCCAAAAAATGGTCGTGGGCGGAGCAAGAATTTGCGGCAATTTTATTATCGCCACCGGCTCCCCCGCGGATCGATCCATGGCGACGCACTTCGGGAATGCATAAAATTAAGAAACGCGATCAGCTAGCGATTATTAAAAATCTATGGACAGCCCGAAATGAAATAGCAAAAGCCAATGATGTTGCCAGCGGCAAATTACTCAATGACGCTGCAATTATTGAGTTTGCAATTCACAAGCCACTTACTAAAAAAGATGCAGAAAAAGCGTTGCGCCCAATCGGTATGCGAGCGCGCTGGTTAGAAAACATGCCTACGTGGTTAGAGGCAATCGAATCTGCACTGGCTACTCCTGAAGATCATTGGCCACCAATGAAATCCGGCGCCGATACTCTGCCCCCAATCAAATTGTGGCGAGAGAGGTTTCCAGAAAAATACGCACCGCTTACTCACGCCAGATTTGCAATTGAAAATCTGGCCCAAGAACTTTTCATTCCTGTTGAAAACTTAATCTCCCCCGAAATTATCCGCCGAATTTGTTGGGCTCCACCTGTTACAAGCACATCCACTCTTGATGTGGCGGGGGTATCAGAGGCTATGGCCAAACTCGGGGCCCGCTCCTGGCAGATCGACATCGTGGCCCCCTCTGTGGCTGCCGCTCTTCTTGAACGTGAAGCTCGGGAGATTCCTGTACCGCAGGCGCCTGAAGCAGAGCCAGTTTCGGATTGAATTACGCAACATTAGAGTTGCGTAATTAGCTACCTCGTTCTAGATTATTCCCATGTTGAGCACATTCTTAATTGCACTGCGTGAAGGACTCGAAGCAGCCCTCATCGTTGGAATTCTTGTCGCCTACCTTGTAAAAACTGGTCGCCAGCGCCTTCTGCCTGCGCTTTGGATCGGTGTATCTGTTGCGATTGTTGCAAGCCTGGCACTCGGTGGATTCCTCTCATTTACATCTGCAGAATTAACTCCACGTGGTGAAGAATTTTTTGCTGGAACAACTTCTTTCTTAGCAGTTGGTTTCGTTACATGGATGGTTTTCTGGATGCAACGCGCAGCTCGTGGATTGCGCGATGAGCTACACGGGAAAGTAGATTCTGCAGTTGCTACAGGGGCCATAGGTATTGCTATTACTGCATTTTTTGCGGTTGCTCGCGAGGGTCTTGAAACAGCTCTCTTTATTTATACAAATTTTAAGACTGTAGGCGCAGCATCTGCAGCAACTCTTGGACTGGTACTTGGACTCGCTTTAGCGGTTGCACTTGGTTATTTGATTTACAACCGTTCAGTTAAAATCAACCTCGGTAAGTTTTTTCAAATCACAGGTACTGCTCTCATTATTGTTGCAGCCGGAGTCCTTTCATACGGTATTCATGAATACCAAGAGTTGGGTTGGCTTCCAGGAGCGGATGCATTTATCTGGGATGTCACAAGTTGGATGGCCAAGGATTCGATTCTGGCCAGCGTCCTTGCCGGATCAATCGGCTTTGATACGACCACTTCGTGGCTGCAATTCCTAGTAGCTGGCGCTTACATCGCCATTGTGCTTGGTCTCTATACAAAACCGCAGCGCGCACGCAAAAAAGATCTAGTAACCGCTTAAATCTTTTACTTTTGAGTACTCACGAGTAACCTGTGAACACCTAATACAGGGGCTCATAGAGAGAAGTCTGAGATGTCTCGTTCAGTTGTTTTAGTTGATGCAGTGCGTACTCCCTTTGGAAAAGCTGGCAGTTTGTACGCCGGCACTCGCGCCGATGATTTAATTGTTCGCGCCATGCGCGGATTACTCGAGCGCAATCCAAAAATCGCTCCCACCGATATTGATGACGTGGCAATCGCTGCAGCAACGCAAAGTGGAGACCAAGGTATGAACATTGGTCGCAGCGCAACACTTCTTGCCGGACTTCCAACTTCTGTTCCTGGTTATTCAATTGATCGTTGGTGCGCAGGCGCCCTGACTGCAATGACGACAATTGCAGGCTCTATTGCTATGGGTGCATACGAAGTTGGCATTGCCGGCGGCGTTGAGCACATGGGAAATCACCCTATGGGCGAAGGTATGGATCCAAACCCACGCTATCTAGCCGAAAAAATTGTTGAACAAGATGCTCTTGCAATGGGAAATACGGCGGAGCGTTTACATGATCGCTTTCCTGCCATAACAAAAGAGCGCGCAGATAAATATGCACTTGGTTCTCAAGAAAAAACAGCAAAGGCATATGCTGCAGGAAAAATTCAAAAAGATTTAATCCCAACTGCAATTCGAAGCGCCGAATTAGGGTGGGGCGTTGCAACAGTTGATGAACCACCACGTCCCGGAACAACTATGGAAGCACTTGCAGCACTAAAAACTCCATTTCGTCCTGCAGGTCGCGTCACTGCTGGAAATGCAGCTGGTCTCAATGATGGTGCAACCGCGTCATTACTTGCCAGCGAAGATTTTGCAAAAGAAAAAGGACTTTCGATTAAAGCGCGACTTGTAACTTTCGCATTCGCCGGCGTTGAACCAGAAGTCATGGGGTACGGACCTGTACCCGCTACTGAAAAAGCGCTTAAAAAAGCTGGCTTAACTATTGCTGACATTGGATTATTCGAAATCAACGAAGCATTCGCGGTTCAAGTTTTAGCATTTCTAGATCACTTTGGAATTGCAGATGATGACCCTCGTGTAAATCCAGTTGGCGGTGCAATCGCTGTTGGACATCCACTTGCATCCTCTGGCGTGCGACTTGCTCTTAACTTAGCTCGGGGTTTCGAAGAGCATCCAGAAGTTCGTTACGGAATCACAACTATGTGTATCGGACTTGGCATGGGTGGAACAATTATTTGGGAAAATCCACACTTTACGAAGGGTCCGAAATAATGAGTACTCCTGCAGATCTAGTACTTCCAGAAGGCGCTCCAGAAGAAGTCATCACTAATGCAATTGTGCGTCCAGTCGATCTGACTCCATTTGGGTTTAACGGCACGTTAGCGTTAATTACTTTAGATAACGGATTGGACCACACGCGCCCAAATACATTTGGAGCCCAATCCTTGGCATCTCTGGATGAAGCAATCACTGCTGCAGTTGCAATTGCACCATCTGCCATTGCAATCACAGGTAAGCCATTCATATTCGCTGCAGGCGCTGACTTATCAGCCCTGTCCTTTCTCAATAAGCGCGAGCAATCACTTGCGATAGGAAAATATGGCCACGATGTATTTCGTCGATTTGGTGAGATCAATATTCCAACATTTGCATTCATCAATGGTTTAGCACTCGGTGGTGGACTAGAAGTTGGACTCCACTGCAATTATCGGACACTTTCATCTACTGCTTTTACTGGTCTACCCGAGGTCTTTCTAGGACTTGTACCTGGGTGGGGCGGTGCGACTCTGCTCCCACAATTAATCGGTCCTGAAAAAGCCGTGCAAGTAATCATGCTTAATGCACTGAACAACAACACAATGATGAAAGCAAAGGATGCACTTGCACTCG
This sequence comes from Candidatus Nanopelagicaceae bacterium, assembly GCA_947461995.1. Lineage (GTDB taxonomy): Bacteria > Actinomycetota > Actinomycetes > Nanopelagicales > Nanopelagicaceae > Planktophila. Next base: position 26,360 of record CANHNH010000006.1, on the reverse strand, counting down.
GCGTTGTTGACGCGGTTTACGAACCAGCCGATTTTCTAGAAAAATCTGTGGCCTTCACCGCATCCGTACTTAGCGGAAAAACAAAAATTGAACGCAAAGATTTCAGCAACGATCCATCTTGGGATAGTGCGATTGCTACTGGCCGTGCGGCTGCGCTGAAGAAATATGGTGGCGCAGAAATCGCAGCGCCTACACGAGCTCTAGAACTTATTGCGGCATCAAAAACTGCAACTCGTTCAAGTGGATTTGACGCCGAAGATCAGGCTTTAGCTGACCTCACAATGTCAGATGCGCTTCGCGCATCGTTATACGCCTTTAATCTGATTCAAAAGAAACGCAAGAAAGTTGAGGGTGCACCAAAACCAGCACTCTGCCGCAAGGTGGCAAAAGTAGGCGTAGTCGGTGCTGGATTAATGGCTTCACAACTCGCTCTTTTGTTTGTTCGAAATTTAAAGTGTCCAGTTGTTATGACCGATATCGACCAGGCGCGCGCAGATAAAGGCGTTGCCTGGGTGCGCGCAGAGTTAGCAAAACTCGTTGAGAAGCGTCGCATGTCCCAAGAGAGTGCGGATCGACTTTCTGCTCTTATCTCAGGTTCTGCCGATCAGAGTGTCTTTGCTGGTTGTGATTTTGTCATTGAAGCAATCTTTGAAGAACTTTCGCTTAAGCAAGAACTCTTCAAAAAGTTAGAAGCGGTTGTCTCTTCAGAGTGCGTACTTGCAACTAACACTTCATCCTTATCTGTTGAAGCAATGAGTGAAGGGTTGAAAAATCCAGAACGTGTAGTTGGTTTCCACTTCTTTAATCCTGTGGCAATCATGCCGCTACTCGAAGTTGCGCGTACAACAAAGACTGACGATGCAACCACTGCAACTGCGGTAAATGTTGGCAAAGAACTAAAGAAGACTATGGTCATTACAAAGGATGCTCCTGGATTCGTTGTGAATCGTTTACTCACACGCTTTATGGGAGAGATAACAGACGCCATGGATGAAGGAACTCCCCCAGAAATCGCCGATAACGCAATGCGCTCAATCGGATTTCCCATGTCGCCATTTGAGTTACTTGGACTTGTGGGCCCTGGAGTGGCTCTACATGTTTCCGAAACCTTAAATAAAAATCTAGGACCTCGTTACAAGATTTCTCCAACGATGCAGGCAATGGTAAAGGGCGGAATTCGCACCTTCTACATTAAAGATGACAAGGGTGCATTGGTTGCAAATCCAGAAGCAGTTGCACTCATTGTTGCTGGAAATAAAGCATCCACTGCCGAAGAAGTTCGCTCACGCGCCCTTAAGGCAATGGCTGAAGAAGCTCGCATGATGCTTGATGAAGGCGTTGTTGCCACTCCTGCTGAAATTGATTTGTGCATGTTACTTGGCGCTGGATGGCCGATGCATCTAGGCGGAATATTGCCTTACTTAGATCGCGAAGGAATTAGCGAAGCTGTGTGCGCGAAGCGTTTTCATCAACCGGGAATTGCATCTCTTCCTTAAGGGAGCTACTCCACTCAACTATTGAACGCGTAATATTTTGCGCGGTGATTCCTAGATCTTGCAAAACTTCGTCACGCTTTGAATGTTCTAAAAATTCAAGCGGAACGCCGATTGAGTGAATAGGTACTTGTAATCCAACCTCTCTAAACATTTCCGAGACAGTGCTGGCAATACCTCCATGTTTAATTCCATCTTCTAAAACAACAACGCTCTTATAGCGCTGCGCCATTGTGATCAATGATTCGGGCAAAGGTTTAACCCATCGTGGATCGATGACAGTCACGCCGACACCTTCGCGATAAGCCTGGGAAGCAGCCTCAACTGCCATGTGCGCCATAGCGCCAATGCTAATCAGAAGTACATCTGCACTTTCACCGCGATACAAAACATCAACACCATCACGGCGCTCAAAGGCTGGAATATCAGCTACAACTGCGCCCTTTGGAAAACGCAGAAGTGTAGGTGCATCTTTAACATCAAGTGCTTCTCTCAAAATTTCTTTTACTCGTGCTCCATCTCGCGGTGCGCCAACTCGAAGAGTCGGAACAATTCCAGTGAGTGCAAGATCCCAAATTCCGTTATGAGACGGGCCGTCATCACCGGTTACTCCAGCACGATCTAAAACAAAAGTGACACCAGCCTTATGCAATGCAACGTCTAAAAGCATTTGATCAAAGGCACGATTGAGAAATGTTGCATACACAGCAACGACAGGGTGCATTCCAGCAAAAGCTAAACCAGCCGCGCTGGTGACTGCGTGCTGTTCTGCAATACCAACGTCGATTGTTCTCGCTGGGAACTCTTTTTGAAACTTATCTAATCCAGTAGGTCCAAGCATTGCAGCTGTGATTGCAACTATGTCTTTTCGTTCTCGACCAATTTCTACCAATTCATTAGCAAAAATGGAGGTCCAGGAAGCTGAACTCTTCTTTACTGGTAATCCAGTTTCAGCGTCAACGATTCCCACTGCGTGAAACTTTTCAGCCTCATCTTCTACTGCCGGTGCGTAACCGCGACCTTTTTCAGTTATTGCATGAACCAAAATTGGCCCACCAAACTCTTTAGCTTTTGTCAGGGCTTTTTCCATGGCTTCAATGTCATGTCCATCAAAGGGTCCTAGATATTTCAAACCTAAATCTTCAAACATTCCCTGTGGTGCAACAATGTCTTTAATTCCTTTTTTCATCCCATGCAAAGTGCCATAGATCGGTCCACCAACTACAGGGGTGCGAGAGAGTACTTCCTTTCCCCAATCAAGGAATTTTTCATATCCACGAGTTGCACGTAGCGTTGAAAGGTACGTTGCTAAACCACCAATAGTTGGTGAGTATGAGCGTTCATTGTCATTAACGACAATGACTAAATTTTGAGTTTTGGATGCGGCAATATTGTTAAGTGCCTCCCAAGACATTCCACCTGTTAGAGCACCATCGCCGACTACGACAACAACGCATCGATCATCTTGGCCACTTAATTCAAAACCACGAGAAATGCCATCTCCCCATGAGAGCGCAGTTGATGCATGAGAATTCTCAATAACATCGTGAACGCTTTCAGATCTATTTGGGTATCCGGCAAGTCCTCCGCGTTGGCGGAGTAAATCAAAGCCCTCACTTCTGCCAGTTAATATCTTATGAACATAACTTTGATGGCCAGTATCAAAAAGAATTACATCTTTGGGAGATTCGAAAATTCTATGAATAGCAATGGTTAATTCAACAACGCCTAAATTGGGACCAAGATGACCACCGGTTTTAGTTACTTTCTCAATTAAGAATTCACGAATTTCAGCCGCGAGCGAATTGAGCTCATCATGGCTTAAGCGCCCCAAATCTGTGGGCGAATTGATATCTGAAATCACATCCTAATTCTAGAACGAGGATGCGAATTAAGCACACTAAACCAAAAGTGAGCGAAGTACGTACTGCATGATTCCGCCGTGGCGGTAATAATCGGCCTCACCGGGTGTATCAATTCTCACTAATGCGCTAAAACTTATAGTGCCAGCCTTTACCGAAACTTCCTTAGGGGTGCTACCAGAATTAAGTGCAGTGATTCCTGTGATTTCAAATACTTCATCACCAATTAATCCAAGAGTTGAGGCATTTTCACCACTTTTAAATTGCAAAGGAAGAACGCCCATCCCAATTAAATTTGACCGGTGAATTCTTTCAAAACTTTCAGCAATAACTGCGCGAACGCCAAGGAGCGCGGTTCCTTTTGCTGCCCAATCCCTGGATGAACCAGAACCGTATTCTTTTCCAGCCATAATCACTAGAGGAATGGCGGCGTTCTGATAATCAATCGATGCTTCGTAAATTGTTGCTTGCTCACCATTTCTTAAGAAATTACGAGTAAAGCCACCCTCAACTCCATCTAGGAGTAAATTCTTCAAGCGAATATTGGCAAAGGTTCCACGAATCATTACTTCATGATTTCCGCGACGAGAGCCGTATGAATTAAAGTCATTGCGACTGACGCCATTTTCTTGAAGATACTTACCTGCAGGTGAGTCAGCTTTGATATTTCCTGCAGGTGAAATGTGATCTGTCGTAACGGAATCACCAAGAATCGCTAATACTCGTGCGCCAGAAATATTGGTTACAGGTGTTGGCTTAGCAGGCATCGCATCAAAATAAGGTGGCTTACGAACGTAAGTAGATTTCAAATCCCACTCAAAAGTATTCCCCGTTGGAGTATCCAGCGACTTCCAACGATGATCACCATCAAAGACACTTGCATAATCTTTACTAAACATCTCAGAAGATATAGATGAATCAATCACACTCTGTATTTCTTGAGGTGATGGCCATATATCTGCCAGATAAACCGGTTGACCATCTGAGCCAATCCCCAAAGGATCGGTTGTGAAATCATGATCCATCGTTCCTGCCAGTGCGTATGCAACAACAAGTGGAGGCGACGCAAGGTAATTCATCTTTACATCAGGACTGATGCGGCCTTCAAAGTTTCTGTTGCCAGATAACACCGCACTTACTGCAAGATCGTGCTCGTTAACAGCTTTACTAATTTCCACAGGAAGTGGTCCTGAATTTCCGATGCATGTCACACAACCGTAGCCCACAAGGTTAAATCCAAGTTTTTCCATATAAGGAGTCAAGCCAGCCCGATCATAATAATCAGTGACAACTTTTGATCCAGGTGCCAAAGTAGTTTTTACCCATGGTTTTGAATGCAGGCCTTTTTCGACAGCCTTCTTAGCAAGCAGTGCAGCGCCAATCATTACTGATGGATTTGAGGTGTTCGTACAAGAGGTAATCGATGCGATTACTACATCGCCATTTTTGATTGTGGTGCTTTTTTGATTGACCATAATATCAATGGCATTTTTTGTTGTCTTGTCACCAAAATATGTAGGCAAGATCTTTTCAAATGCACTTTTAGAATCAGATAACGAGATGCGATCCTGTGGACGTTTTGGTCCTGCAATAGAGGGAACGACAGTTGATAAATCAAGTTCGATGTTCTCGGAAAATCGCGGGGCCACTTCTGGGTCATGCCATAAACCTTGAAGTTTTGCATACTGCCGAACTAATTCAACTTGCTCAGCACTGCGTCCTGTCAGAGTGAGATAGCGCAAAGTTTCTTCATCGATTGGGAAAATTGCACACGTAGAACCATATTCAGGGCTCATGTTTCCAATAGTGGTGCGATTGGCCATTGGAACCGAGACAACACCAGGTCCATAGAATTCAACAAACTTTCCGACAACTCCATGCTTGCGAAGAATTTCTGTAATTGTTAGCGCAAGGTCAGTAGCAGTTGTTCCAAGTGGTAACTCACCCTTAAGTTTGAAACCAACAACTCGTGGGATCAACATGGATACCGGTTGGCCAAGCAGTGCGGCTTCAGCTTCAATGCCTCCGACTCCCCATCCAAGAACACCGAGTCCATTGACCATGGTTGTATGCGAATCAGTTCCAACAACGGTATCTGGGTATGCGCGTAATACTCCGTTAACAGTTCTGGTCATAATTACTCGCGCGAGATATTCAATATTTACTTGATGGACGATGCCTGTACCGGGTGGAACAACTTTGAATTCATCAAATGCACTCTGTCCCCAACGAAGGAATCTGTAGCGCTCACGATTTCGCTCGTACTCAATATCAGTGTTTTTCTCGAAAGAATCTTTCGTGCCAAAAACATCTGCAATAACCGAGTGATCAATAACTAATTCAGCTGGTGCCAGTGGATTAACTTTCGATGCATCGCCACCGAGTGCCACAATAGCTTCACGCATGGTGGCAAGATCAACAATGCAAGGAACGCCCGTAAAATCCTGCATGACTACTCGAGCTGGAGTGAATTGAATTTCAGTATCTGGTTCGGTAGTTGGATCCCATTGCGCCAATGCTTTGATGTGGGCACTTGTGATATTTGCGCCATCTTCGGTGCGAAGTAAATTTTCAAGAAGAATTTTCAAGCTAAAAGGAAGATTGCTTGCACCTTCAATTTTAGAGATATCAAATATTTCGTAGGATTTTCCAGAGACATCTAACGTGCTCTTGGCACTAAATGAATTTGTACTCACCTTAGCTCCAAACTAAAAGTATCTTGACATCAAGATACATCACCTGAGGTAAAGAGCGCAACACTTTCGATGTGGTGAGTCATCGGGAATAAGTCGAATGCTCGAATTTTTTTAATCAAATATCCATGTTCGGCTAAATATCCCGTATCTCGGGCAAGTGCCGCTGGATCGCAAGCAACGTAAACAATTGATCTAGGAGCAATGCGCGTGATTTCCTGAATCACATTTTTTCCTGCACCTTCGCGGGGAGGATCCAAAATAACAACATCGGCACTGTCGATGCGTGTTATTACTTTTGCTACATCGCCAGTTGAAATCTCTACATTCGTGTTTTGTGCAAAATTAGCTTTCGCATCAATTGTGGCATCTTTACTGCCTTCGACAAGGTGAACAGATCCCGATGGACCAACTTCGTCTAAACAAGCAGCAGTAAATAACCCAACTCCCCCGTAGAGATCTAATACATGCTCACTTGCCTTGATTTCCGCGAAGTCACTCACAACTTGAGTTAACACTTGTGCAGCCCGTTTGTGGCCTTGCCAAAAAGATCTTTGGCTGACTTGAAGTAAGCGATTACCAACGCGTTCATGTAAAACTGCTGGACCACTGTTTTGTCGAAACTTTCCTTCACCGCTCTTTGAGCCTTGAGCCAGCATTCGTTCGCCTTCTGACGAGCATGCAATTTCGAGTCGAACATCTGCCGGAAGTTTTTGTCCAGCAAGTTCAGCAATACCGATTTCAGGCACAGCAATCAAGCATTCTTTAACCGGAATTACTTGATGACTTCGGGAAGAATAAAAACCTATAGCACCAGATGCATCAGTAGTAGCCGTTACCCGAGTTCGCCAATGTAAAGGTTGATCTACTTCTTCTACCTCTATAGATATCATTTGCTTTGCAATTCTTTCAAATTGCTCAGTGATGACTTCTGCTTTTAACGTTCTTTGACGGGAAATAGAAATATGTTGAAAATCGCAACCGCCACAACCGTTGCGATGGGCATAGTGACATGGTGCAATCAGTCGGTCAGGACTGGCAGATATCACGTCAACTACGTCTGCGCGAATAAAGTTTGCACTTGTACTTGTTATTTCAATTTCTACTTTTTCGCCAGGAATTCCATGGCGAACAAAGATCACTGCTTTTTTTCCTGGTTCAATTTCATGGCGCGCAATGAAGTGTCCGCCGTGGGCTATTTTTTCAATTTCCACCGTGAGGCGTTGCCCAACCTGCAGGCTTATTTTCGCCTTTGATTCCATGTATCTAAGAATAAGGGTGTAAGTTGTACTACGTGCACGTGGTCATTATGGGTTGCGGTCGAGTTGGATCTTCCCTCGCAATCGAATTGGAATCTGCTGGTCACTCAGTTTCTATTATTGATCAGGCTCGTGAATCTTTTCGCCGCTTAGGTCCTACTTTCAAAGGTCACACAGTCACTGGAGTCGGCTTTGATCGAGACACACTCCTAGAAGCAGGAATCGAAAAAGCGGATGCATTTGCCGCGGTAAGCAATGGTGACAACTCGAATATTCTCGCTGCCCGAGTGGCAAGAGAGACTTACAAAGTTCCAAATGTTGTTGCCCGAATTTATGATCCAGGGCGCGCAGAAATTTACCAACGTTTAGGTATCCCAACTGTTGCAACAGTTCTATGGACAACCGATCAAATCTTGCGCAGAATTATTCCAGAAGGTTCGAAATCAGAGTGGCGCGATGCAAGCGGTGCGGTTCAACTTAGTGAATTTCATCCAATATCTAGCTGGTTTGGAATACCTGTAGCAAAGATTGAAAACATCACTGGAGCCCGCGTTGCATTTATAACCCGACTTGGTGCCGGTTTGATTCCAGATGAGCACACTGTCTTTCAAGAAGGCGATTTATTACACATGATGGTGCGCGATGAAGATTTAGAGAACGTTGAAAAATCATTTTCACATGATCCAGAGAGCGCATCATGAGAATAGCTATAGCGGGAGCAGGAAATGTTGGACGTGCTATCGCGCGCGAACTTTTAGATAACGGCCATCAAGTTCTTCTCATTGATAAAGATCCTAAGGCGATGAAACTGCAAAGCGTTCCAGATGCAGAATGGCTCATGGCCGATGCCTGCGAAATAACATCTTTGGATAATGCCAAATTAAATAATTGCCAAGTTTTAGTAGCCGCGACCGGAGATGACAAAGTAAATCTTGTGGCATCTCTATTAGGAAAAACTGAATACGGAATTCCTCGTGTAGTCGCTCGCATTAATCATCCAAAGAATGAATGGTTATTTGATACTTCCTGGGGGGTCGATGTTGCCGTTTCAACTCCACGAATAATTTCAGCTCTCGTAGAAGAAGCAGTGAGTGTTGGCGATGTAGTGCGTCTTTTCTCATTCAGAAAAGGCCAAGCAAACTTAGTTGAACTCACACTTCCAGATAATTCATCCTGTATTGGTAAAACTGTAGAAGAGATTGAATTGCCAGATAATGCATCTCTTGCAGCGATTGTGCGTGACGGACAAGTAATTGCAGTTTCCGCCCATGATGTCTTTGCTGCAGGAGATGAATTACTTTTTGTTGCATCAGCTGCAGCAGAGGCTCAAATAAAAGCCTGCTTCATTCAGATTTAACCTTCTGCTTTTACACTCGGCACTTTTCTAAGAATTAACCACGAACCCCACGCTGCCGCCGCAAAGAGTGGATAACCCATGGCTAAATTAACGCTTCCTAATAAATTAAGATTTTCCGGTCCGCTGAGATAAATCGGTACTTGTACGAGCAAGCGTAAGTAAAACATTGCGACCCACAACCAACCGGCGCGAATATATGCTTTTTTGCGTTCTGGATGATTTCTCCATAGTAGATTTTCGCCCAAGATTGGCCCTAAAACTAATCCAAGAATTGGCCATCTCACTACATTGGCAATTAAGTACACAGTGCCGTACACAAGATTAGTAAGGAATTTGGGTAAGAAAAAATCATTTGCATTACCGGTGCGATTAGCTAGATAGGCACAAAAAACTACCCCGATAAATCCAGATATTACATGCTGAATTGTGTCTTTCTTAAACAAACGAATAATTGTCAGAATCGCTGAGGTCGCAACCGCTGCATATAAAGCTGTCTTTAAATTATCAGCCACATTGAAAACTATAAGAAAAAGTATTGAAGGAAGCCCCGAATCAATCAGACCTTTTTTGCCGCCAAGGGCGTTGACAACCTTTGCGCGATCATCGTGTTCGTAACTCATGCGCGCCCCGTAGATCCAAAGCCATCAGTTCCGCGACCTGAGCCCGGCAACTCTTGAACTTCAATAAATTCTGCACGTTCTACTTGTTGTATAACAAGCTGAGCAACGCGATCTCCACGTTTAAAAGATACAGATTCATTTTTGTCATGATTAATCAGGATTAGTTTTAGTTCTCCCCTGTACCCAGCATCCACCGTTCCTGGTGCATTAACCATTGTCACTCCGTGCTTGATAGCTAAACCAGATCGCGGGTGCACCAATGCCACATAGCCGTCTGGAAGTGCGATTGAAATTCCCGTCGGAACTAGCGCCCGTTCTCCTGGCTCCAACGTAATATCAACTGCAGAAACAATATCTGCGCCAGCGTCTCCGCCTTTTGCATAATGAGGAAGTGGTACGCCCGGATCAAGGCGTTTTATGAGAATTTTTACGCTCATGGATTTATATCAAAATTGGGATCAACAAATGCCAGAACTTCTGGCGTTTTCGAAATAGCTTCCAAATAATCTGCGGGTGCATTCTGTAGAAAATGAGTCATCGGAACGATTACAAATAGAGCTGCTGCTCTTACTACGACACCTCCATCGGGTGAATTTAATCTACCCACTGCCGAACAATAAACTTTACGGCTAACTTGACCAGTAATTTCGGCAGTAATAAATAGTTTTGACCCCATAGGCACTGGTTTCAAAAAATCTGTTTCTAGGCGCGCAGTCACTGCAGGTGCACGCAGAAGCCACATAAGTTTTCCAAGAGCTTCATCGAATGCAAGTGAAAGTAATCCACCGTGTGCAAGTCCGGGAGCACCTTGGTGATTCTCTGAAACCACATATTCAGCGGTGATATTCATAGCTTCTCCAACGTGAGCAACGAGATGTAAACCAGTTGGATGTTTTTCTCCGCAGCCAAAACAATAAGCAAAGTGGGATGGAATTTTCGAGCCCGTTGCTGGCGCCTCTGGATGGCGTGCCGGAATTATTGCTCCCTCAGGAGGGGTCGTACTTGCAACTCGACTCATGCAATCAGTTTACTGCGTGGGCGAGGCAATAATTAATGATGTAGCGTGACTCCCGTGCGATTTCGCGAAGTGATTGCTCCCCCAATCTGGCTCTTGGCCTTTATCTACTTCTTGTTTACGTCATTAAGCATCTCGATTTGGGCGGCTCTCGGAAATACACCTGCCATCTGGACTCAAATTATTCTCACCCTGGCGTTGGTACTTATAGCCACACGTTTTCGCATGATTATTGAAATTGATGAGACTGAATTAAGAATAAACAAAGCTCATATTGAATTAAAGTATCTAGGCGATGTAACCGAATTAGATACCGATGCAATGCGACTTGTTCGAGGACGTGATGCAGACCCCGCTGCTTTTTTAGCTATTAGATTTTGGTGTTCACGAGGAGTATTGGTTCATGTAAAAGATGCTCGAGATCGCACACCGTATTGGTTGATATCGTCAAAGAGTGGCAAAGAATTAGCAGCGGTGCTGCGTTAAGCACACTCTTTGCAAATCGCTTTAGCGCCTTCGCCTTTTGAGAGTTGCGTAATATGGTGAACTAAGAAGCAACGTGAGCAAGTAAATTCATCCACTTGCTTGGGTACTACACGCACAGTTAATTCTTCACCGGATAAATCAGCACCTGGAAGTTCTAGATTCTCGGCAGCTTCTGCTTCATCGACATCGATTTGGCCAGATTGAGCATCGACTCGTTGGGCCTTTAATTCTTCTAACGACTCTTCGTGGAGTTCTTCATCAGTTTTTCTGGGGGTGTCGTAATCCGTTGCCACTGCTCTCACCTACCTTCGTGCTTCTAGTTATATAAATACTGAACGGGCGCATAATCGCCTATTTCTGAGGTTACTGCCCGTTATAACACGCCGAGAAGGGAATTTATTCCTGTATATCCTGTATTTGGCGTGCTAGCCCTGCGTCCACTCGTGCGTGAATAGCAGTTCCTTCTTCAACGTACTCTTCGCTCAATATTTCACCGTTCTCGTGAATTGCACTGATCAAATCACCGCGACTATAGGGAATCACAATTTCTACCTCAATTTTTGGTCTAGGCAAAGTTTTTTCAATCGCATGAATTAATGCATCAATACCGAAACCAGTTTTTACAGAAATTGCATAACTATTTGGTTCTTTTCGCAGAATATCCATTAATACTTCTTGATCTGCAACATCGGCTTTATTAATAGCAATAATTTCAGGAACTTCCTGCGCACCGATGTCATTAAAAACTGCACGGACGGCTCGAATTTGTTCAAATGGATCCGCATGCGAACCATCGACCACATGAACAATCACATCAGCACCTGAGACTTCTTCAAGAGTTGATTTAAAAGCATCGACTAATTGATGGGGCAAATGTCGCACGAATCCCACAGTGTCAGTTAGCGTATAAATGCGACCATCGACTGTATGAGTTTTGCGAACGGTTGGGTCAAGGGTGGCAAAGAGTGCATTTTGCACCAGAACTCCAGCACCTGTTAATTTGTTGAGCAGTGATGATTTTCCAGCATTTGTGTATCCAGTGATCGCAACTGATGCAATGTTATTTCTCGTACGCTCCTGCCGCTTGGTATCACGAGAAATTTTCATTTCGGCAATTTCGCGACGAAGTTTCGCCATTTTGTCGCGGATGCGGCGGCGATCAGTTTCAATCTTTGTTTCACCAGGACCGCGGCCACCAATACCCGCTCCCCCCGCCGCTCGACCACCAACCTGGCGTGAAAGAGATTCGCCCCAACCACGCAAGCGCGGAAGCAAATATGAAATCTGAGCTAACTCAACTTGAGCTTTACCTTCTTTGCTCTTTGCGTGCTGAGCAAATATATCCAGGATTAGCGCAGTGCGATCAACTACTTTAACTTTTAATTTAGATTCGAGTTGTTGCAATTGGGAAGGCGATAATTCTCCATCGCAAATAACTGTGTCAGCTCCACTTGATGCAACTACATTTCGTAGCTCTTCAACTTTTCCCGAACCAATATACGTAGCAGGATCTGGTTTATCTCTTCGCTGAATAAATCCATCCAAAACTTCAGAGCCGGCAGTTTGTGCCAAAGCCTTTAACTCATCGAGAGAATTTTCAGCCATTTGGGCCGTGCCTTCAGTCCATACACCGACCAAAATAACTCGTTCTAGTTGAAGTTCTCGATATTCGGCATCTGAAATATCTTGTAACTGAGTTGAAAAACCTTTTACTCTTCGAAGTGCTGTGCGCTCTGATAGCTCTGGCTGTGAAACTTCTTCTAAATCATCTTGGTCAGCGTCATAATCTGCAGTTACCTGTGCACTTTCTCGCAGTAATGCCTCGATCGCGTCATCGCTACGGTCGTTAAGATTTGTCCCTTTACTCATTAAAAAAGTTTGCCAAATCAACGTCTTTGACTAATTCGGCAGGGCCAATCAATGTTGCATTCGAGTGGCCGTCGATATCGACTTCTAGGCGACCACCTGGTGGATAGATAATCCAATGCGCTGGCAAGTTCTTCTTGGATTTCAATGTTGCGGCAAGTGCGACTGCGCACGTTCCTGTTCCACACGATTGTGTTTCGCCGCTTCCGCGTTCGAAAACTCGCATTTTTACTTCAGATTCACTGACAAATTGCACAAACTCAACGTTTACGCCTTCTGGATAACTCTCTTTGGGGCGAACAATTGGAGCCTCACTTAGTTCTCCTACTAGGTCGAGGTTCTCTACAAATACAACAGCGTGAGGATTTCCAACATTTATGTTGTACCCGTTCCAAATATGCCCGTTATGCGATGCGGTCACTTCTTCAGATTCGTCGGCAACTTTTCCCATATTTACAGAGATATCGCCTTCGGCAGGAACTCGAAGATGCTTTAAACCATCACGCGTATTGATGGCGAAAATTCCCTCGGGTTGGTGGCCATGTGCAACTAAATATTTCGCCATCACTCGTATTCCGTTGCCACACATTTCCGCTAGTGAACCATCTGAGTTTCGATAATCCATAAACCATTTGCCATCGCGCTTTAGTATTCGGATTAGTCCATCTGCGCCAATTCCAGTTGCACGATTACAAATAGCTTGAGTTTGCGCTGTCGTTACAGAACGTTGATCATCAGGATCAAAAATCAATACAAAATCATTGTGGGTACCGTGTCCATATGTTGCGGGGACAGAGTGCGATGTATTCATGTGTGCTCTAGTTTAGTACGCACTAGACAATTACAGAGACTCAAGAATCGCTTCAAGCCTGTCTTGACGAGGAGAAATCCACTTAATCCGAGAGTCCCTCGAAAACCACGTCTCCTGTCTGCGGGCATATTGCCGAGTTGCTCTTTTGGTTTCTTCAATTGCAGCTTCGACTGAAAGTTCACCATTGAGATGTGCTAGTACTTGCGAATAACCTAAAGCACGCTGTGCAGTTCGGCCTTGTAATAAGCCAGCAGCAACTAATTTCTGTACTTCGGCAACCAAGCCTGCTTCAAACATTTGGTTAACACGCTGATCAATTCTTTCAGAAAGCTGTTCGCGATCCATCACTAAACCAAATTGATGTGCATTCGGATAGCGAACGCTCTCCTGCCTCGGCAAATTTGCAGTAAATGGTTTTCCTGTAATTTCTATAACTTCAAGTGCTCTGATGATTCTTCGTAAATTAGCTCTATCGATAGCGATTGCGGCAGCGGGATCAAGTCTTTCTAATCTGGCAAACATTGCATCGATACCTTGGTCTTCAGCTTCCTTATTTAATGTATGTCTAACCATCGGATCAGTGTCTGGAAAATTAAGTTCATCGATAACGGATTTAATATACAAACCGGTGCCACCAACTATTACAACGCTTTTGCCACGCGAATGAATTTCATCAATGATTCGTCTTGCCTCGTCTTGATACCAGGCAACAGTTGAGTCTTGGTTAACATCTAAAACATCCAGCATATGGTGCGGAATTGATTGGCGCTCAGAACTGGAAATTTTTGCGGTTCCGATATCCATTCCCCGATAAACCTGCAGCGAATCTGCATTGATTATTTCAGCATCAATTTTCTGGGCTAATTGCACACTTAGGGCACTCTTACCTGTAGCGGTAGCACCGGCTATGACCACTAGTTTCATGCACGTACAGTTGGAATTCCGAGAGAAACTCCTGAAGAAGTACTTTCACGATGACGCAACTCGTGAGCATCTCCTCCACGTGTGGAGATGGTTCGTAACTCTTGTGCAATTAAATAATGTGCAGACGCATCTATTATTTGAACATCTACAAAATCTCCAGCTCGTGCATTACTGGAGTCCGCAAAGTGAACTAATCTAAAATCTTCGCTCTTGCCTGTTAAACGAGATTCACGTGCATCACGTCTACCTTCATATTCGCCCACCAGGACACGCATTTCTTTTCCTATTGCGCGTTGATTAACTGCCAATGAAATCTTTTGTTGGTGTTCATGCAATCGGGTATAACGCTCTCCCACTATTTCAGATGAAATTTGATCAGGCATTGTTGCAGCCGGAGTTCCTGGCCGAATTGAATATTGGTACGTATATGCAGCAGCAAATTGTGCTTGCGTACATAAATCTAGAGTTGCTTGGAAATCTGCTTCTGTTTCTCCAGGAAAGCCGACGATTATGTCTGTGGTTATAGATGCGTGTGGAATTGCGGCCCGAACATTGCTGAGAATATTTAAGTAACGATCCGTGCGATACGAGCGGCGCATACTCTGCAAAATTTGGTTCGAACCAGATTGCAAAGGCATGTGTAAATGTGGCATAACGTTACGTGTCTCTGCCATTGCTTCTATGACATCATCTGTGAAGTCTCGAGGATGTGGTGACATGAATCGAACACGCTCTAGTCCATCAATTTCACCGCATTTTCGGAGCAATTTTGCAAACGCTTGGCGGTCACCAAAATCAACTCCATAAGCATTTACGTTCTGTCCAAGTAACGTAATTTCAATGACACCTTGTGCAACTAAAGCGCGAATTTCTCGAAGTATGTCTTCTTCGCTGCGATCTTTTTCAATTCCACGCAGCGTTGGAACTATGCAAAAAGTACAGGTGTTATTGCAACCCACAGATACAGAAACCCACGCTGAAAAAGCGGATAAACGACGCGCTGGAAGCGTAGATGGAAAATGTTCAAGGGATTCTTTAATTTCAATTTGCGCTTCTTCTTCGATTCTTGCTCGTTCAAGTAGAGCAGGAAGTGAACCAACATTGTGAGTTCCAAACACAACATCTACGTATGGTGCTTTCTTCAAAATAATTGATTGATCTTTTTGTGCCAAGCATCCGCCAACTGCAATTTGCATTCCGGGATTAAGTTTTTTAATTGGAGCCAAGAAACTTAAGTTTCCGTATAACTTGTTATCAGCATTTTCTCGCACAGCGCATGTATTGAAAACTACAATGTCAGCTTGTGCACCTTCTGTAACTGGAATAAAGCCCGCTTCATCTAATAACCCAGCAATACGTTCGGAGTCGTGAACATTCATCTGACATCCGTAGGTTTCAACGGAATAAGTGCGCTCCATGCGCTAATCCTATGGGCTCTCTTTAAAGAGGTATGACCTGCACGGCAAAGCTGGCGCGATCGATCACGAGCATGTGGTGGTTTGGAAGAGTCGTCCAATCAGGTTGATTCCATCCGGTGGAAGCAACTAGGACGCCATCTTTATCAGCCTTGTACTTCAATTCATAGTAATCATCAGGTGCCCAATCAGGAGCACGATCTGGGTGGTGTTCGCAAATAACGACCCATTGATTTTCATTCATGATCATTGCGTTAATGCTTGAGTAATCAACAAAATCGCGAATGTAATTTGCCGCTGCTTTGCACCCTTCTACAAAACCAAGTTCTTCAATCTTCGAAATAACAAAGTAGAAATATCGTTCACTATCTGTATCGCCCTGAATAAGTGGAAGTAACTCAGAAGATATTTGTGCTTCAAGAGCAGCTGGTGGATAGGTCGCCCCGTTATGAATAAAAGAAATATCTTGGTAGGCAAAAGGGTGGGTGTTGTTCTCACTTACTGGCAATCCGGCCGTTGCCCAGCGAAGATGTAGTAGGCCGCCATCAGAAATAGATTTTTCTATTGCACTTGAAAACCCTTGGCTCTTTTCTGCGGCCTCAGGTTGGCGAATAACGTGTGCAACGCTTTCGTCGTGGTTGATCGTTGCGACGCCCCAACCATCGCAATGAACAGATGAGAGCGTTACAAATTCATTGAAATCTGTCCCTACCGCGTGGTCAAATGTCTGCTTGTCGTGCGACACGAAACCTAATAGCCGGCACATTTAACCTTAAACCCCTGTCGCTCAGGTCACACTATGAGGTAGAAAGAGTACCTCGATGCCCCTCATCGAACTAGCACCAACTTATTTAGACCGCCCGGTTTAAATATGAACAGGCTTTAGGAGGCGAACAACTTGGTTAATGACCACGATGCCGATGCTAAGAAATTAGCAGAACTCGGTTACAAGCAAGAATTCGATCGCAAGTGGAGCGGATTCCACAACTTTGCAATTTCATTTTCAATTATTTCAATTCTTTCCGGATGTTTCACAACATTTGCTCAGGCATGGAATAACGGCGGTCCTGTAGCGATTTCAATCGGTTGGCCAGTTATTGCTAGCTTAATCATGATTGTCGGCCTGGTTATGGCAGAACTCTTATCTGCGATGCCAACAGCTGGCGGTATTTACTACTGGGCGTTAAATCTAGGTAAGCCAGTTCACGGTTGGATAACTGGTTGGCTAAACCTCATGGGTTTAATTGCCGTAACAGCAGGTGTTGATTACGGATTTGCTAACTTCTTCGTGTACACAGCAAACCTATTTAATAGTTCAGTTGATCCCGGCAATTTAAAGCTAGTCTTCGCGGTCTTTGCTGTGACGCTTTTGCTTCACATCGCTATGAACATTTATGGCGCAAAAATCATCCATCGCCTGCAAAGCATAAATGTCTGGTGGCACGTGGGCGGAGTTACAGCAGTAATTCTAATTCTGGTTCTTATACCTGCTAAACATCAATCAACTTCTTGGGTATTTACACATCAGATTAATAACAGTGGATTTGGCAACTATTGGTTCTACGTTCTTCCAATTGGTTTCTTGCTAACTCAGTACACAATTACCGGCTTCGATGCATCGGCTCACGTTTCTGAAGAGACTGGCCAAGCAACTAAGGCAGCAGCACAAGGGTTATGGAAATCCATTGCTTACTCTGCTGTTGCTGGCTGGATCTTGCTTCTTGCATTCCTTTATGCTGCAACAGATGAAGCTGGAATCACTGCAGCTGGTGGAATCTCACAGGCTATCTTCGTAACAGCCCTATCCACGGGTTGGGCAAAGATTATTCTGATTATTACTTGTGTCGGACAATTCTTTTGCGGCATGTCTTGCGTAACTGCAGGATCACGTATGTTGTTCGCTTTTTCTCGCGATCGCGCAGTGCCTGGTCACAAGTACTGGACAAAGCTTGATAAAAACCATAACCCATCGCATGCTGCTTTCGGTCTTGGTTTCGCGGCGCTGGTAATCGCCCTGCCTGCTGTGTGGTCTGCAGTTGCATTCTTTGCAGTTACCTCAATGGCTGTAATCGGTCTCTTCGGATCCTTTGCAATTCCAATTTGGTTACGTTGGCGCAAAGGTGATGCATTCAAGCAAGGAGAATGGAACCTTGGAAAGAAGTGGAAGTGGATGGCACCGATTGCAGTTCTCGAAATTGCGATCCTCACCGTTTACTTCTGTCTTCCAACTACACCTGCAGGTGTCTGGTGGTCAGCAGACTTTAAGATCCTCTCTGCTAACTACACACCTGTTGCCTTTCTGGTCGTCCTTGGTGGCGCCATGATCTGGTGGTGGGTGTCTGCTCATAAGCATTTCAAGGGAGTTGTTCGTACGGTTGGCAACTAACTAAGTAGATTAAACGAGTAATCCCGCCACCTCTAGTTCTCTAGAGGTGGCGGGATTACTATTTGCATATAACTTTTAAAGGAGTAAAAATGTCAGGAAGAGTTGATGGACGAGTTGCAATTGTTACTGGTGCGGGTTCAGGCATAGGAGAAGCATCTGCAATTCGCTTGGCAGAAGAAGGTGCCACGGTTGTATGCGCGGACATCAATGAAAGCGCAGCAAAAACTACTGCTGATGCAATTACAAAAGTTGGCGGGAAAGCCAGTGCTTTTACAATTGATATTTCTAAGTCAGATCAATGCACAGCTATTGTCGAAGACACCGTTGAACGTTATGGCGCAGTAGATATTTTGGTTAACAATGCGGGTGTAAATCTGCCTGGTGTTTTTCATGAAGTGACAGATGAAACTATGCAAAGAACCATGAATGTAAATGTTCTGGGAATGATGTACTTATCTCGCGCTGCGATTCCGCACATGTTAAAAAATTCTTGGGGTGCAATCGTAAATATGTCTAGCTGTAATGGTTTAGTCAGTGAACCTTTCTTAAGTGTTTATTCTGCATCCAAAGGCGCAGTTGTAATGCTCACTCGCGGTCTCGCACTTGACTATGCAAAACAAGGAATTAGATGCAACGCAATTTGTCCCGGGTGGGTAGATACGCCGATCAATTATGCGCACGCCGAGTTGCTCGGAGGAATTGATCACGTCTATAAAAACATTGGCGCTTTCCAGCCAATCGGTCGTCCGGGAACCAGCCGAGAAATAGCCCATCTAGTCCTTTTCTTAGCCTCTGACGAAGCTTCCTTCATTACGGGGTCAGTAATTTCAGCCGATGGCGGTATGACGGCTCAATAAGAGCCAGCGCGCTTACTAATTTCGCATCGAGATGGAATACTCGCCACCATGAGTTCATTATCGATTGAAGAATTAACCGCTGCCATCCAATCCGGTGCAATCGACACGGTCGTTGTTGCAATGACTGATATGCAGGGTCGCCTTACTGGCAAAAGAATTCACGGAGATCACTTCCTCAACGAAGTGCTCAAGCATGGCACCGAAGGTTGCAACTATTTACTTGCAGTAGATGTGGACATGAACACCGTGCAAGGTTATGAAATGTCTTCTTGGGAACGAGGGTATAGCGATTTCGAACTCGCGCCAGATTTCAATACTCTTCGCCTTATTCCATGGCAAGAAGGTGCAGCACTTGTTCTTGCAGATGTGCAGTGGCTAGATCACTCCCCTGTTGTTGCATCCCCGCGCCAAATTCTTCGCAAGCAAATAGCTGAATTAGAAAAAGCTGGAATGCAGGCAATGTGCGGTACTGAACTTGAATTCGTTGTATACAAAGATACGTACGAAGAGGCCTGGGATAAGGCGTACCGCGATCTGACTCCGGTTAATCAATACAACGTCGATTACTCAATTCTGGGAGGCTCACGTATCGAGCCACTACTTCGCGAAATTCGTCTTGGTATGTCGGCAGCCGGCATGACAGTTGAATCCGTCAAGGGTGAATGCAACCTTGGACAGCACGAAATTGCATTTAAGTATTCAGATGCCCTTTCAAATTGTGATCAGCACGTCATCTATAAAAATGGTGCCAAAGAAATCGCAGCCGAAGCAGGATACGCGTTGACATTTATGGCTAAGCCAAATGAACGTGAAGGTAACTCTTCACACATTCACTTATCTTTCCGTGGTCTTAACGGTGAATTAGTCATGACAGATGATTCAGATAAAGAGCACGGCATGTCAGAACTCGGTCGCCAATTTATCGCTGGCCAACTCGAGCACATGCGCGAGCTTTCACTTCTCTTTGCACCAAATATCAACTCTTATAAGCGCTACGTTCCTGGATCATTTGCACCAACGGCAATACGTTGGGGACGAGATAACCGCACATGCGCTTTCCGACTTGTTGGTCATGGCGCTGGCTTGCGACTTGAAAACCGTATACCTGGCGGAGATGTCAATCCGTACTTGGCCGTTGCAGGAATTATTGCTGCCGGTCTAGATGGAATAAATAAGAAGATGAAACTAGAGCCAGCCTTTACGGGCAATGCATATGTTTCAAACTCTCCCCGTGTACCTTCAACCATGAACGAAGCCCTTGATCTCTGGGAAAAGAGCGCATGGGTTAAGCAAACTTTTGGCGATGAAGTCCAAGCCCACTATGCAAATATGGCTCGCGTTGAAATCTCTGCGTATGCAAAAGCAGTCACAGACTGGGAATTATTCCGTAACTTCGAAAGGTTTTAATAAGTGCCATCTACGTATGACGTAATAAACCCAGCAAATGAAAGCATTGTAGAAACAGTCGATCTTCTAGGATTAGAAGAGACTGATGCTGCTATTGCCAAAGCTGCAAAAGCTTTTGAAAGTTGGAAAAACGTTACTCCCGGGGAACGTGCGCGTTTACTCCGTGCTTTCTCACAAATAGTTACAGATCATCGCGAAGAGTTAGCTCAAATCGAAATTACAAACTCAGGCCACACTCGTGGAAATGCGCTGTGGGAAGCTGACAATGTTGCAAATACTCTTATGTATTACGCAGCAGCTCCCGAGCGTTTGTTTGGTCGACAGATTCCGGTTCCTGGTGGCATAGATGTCACATTCAAAGAACCACTAGGAGTTGTTGGCATTATTGTTCCCTGGAACTTTCCAATGCCAATTGCAGGTTGGGGATTTGCACCGGCACTTGCTGCAGGAAACACAGTTGTTTTAAAGCCAGCCGAATACACCCCACTGTCTGCAATACGTTTGGGTGAACTTGCACTAAAAGCTGGAATTCCAGAAGGTGTTTTCAATGTACTTCCTGGAAAAGGAAGCATCGTAGGAAATAGATTTGTTACTCATCCGCTTGTAAGAAAAGTTGTTTTCACTGGATCAACTACAGTTGGAAAACAAATCATGGTCGGCTGCGCCGAACAAGTGAAACGATTGACTCTCGAACTTGGTGGCAAATCATCAAACATCATCTTTGAAGATGCTGATATTGCAAAGGCTGCAGCTGGAGCACCAGGTGCGGTATTTGATAATGCAGGTCAAGATTGCTGTTCTCGCTCACGCATCCTCGTGCAGAAATCTGCATTTGATAAATTCATGGAGCACTTCGAAGTTGCGGTGAAAAAATTCCGTGTTGAAGATCCAAATCTTGCCACCGCTGATATGGGTCCACTTATTTCTAAGAAACAATTCGACGTTGTTCAATCATTCTTGGATGAGCCAGTTGCATTCAAAGGTTCTGCGCCAAGTGGACCTGGGTTTTGGATGGCTCCAACAGTGCTTTTGCCAAAAAATACTCAAGCTCGTTCATGGAGAGAAGAAATTTTCGGTCCTGTTGTATCTGTTATGACATTTGAAGATGAAGCAGAAGCTATCCAGATGGCCAATGACAGCGAATATGGATTGTCGGGATCTATCTGGACAAGAGATGTTGGTCGAGCACTTCGTGTCTCTCGTGGAATTGAAACTGGTGCACTCTCTGTTAATTCGAACTCCTCCGTTCGCTTTTGGACTCCTTTTGGTGGTTTCAAACAATCCGGGTTAGGCCGCGAACTTGGACCAGATGCACTTGATTCATTTACCGAATTAAAGAACGTCTTTATTTCTAACGACTAAAGAACACTTACAGAAAAGGAAAAACAATGGCTCAACGTCTTGAAGGACGCGTAGCAGTAATCACAGGAGCAGGCAGCGGTATTGGGTTAGCAACTGCAAAGCGCCTAGCAAGTGAAGGCGCAAAAATTGTTGCAGTCGATATGAACGCTGAATCTGGTGAAGCTGCTGCGAAAGCAACTGGCGGAATCTTCGTAAAAGCCGACGTCACAAGTGCTGCCGATGTTGAGAACATGTACAAGGTGGCTTTTGATACCTATGGTCACATCGATATTGCATTTAATAATGCAGGTATTTCACCTCCTGATGATGACTCGATATTGACCACTGGCCTTGATGCGTGGGAAAGAGTTTTGCGCGTTAATACAACGAGTGTTTTCCATTGCTGTAAGTATGTAATTCCATATATGCAAAAAGCAGGTAAAGGATCAATTATTAATACAGCATCCTTCGTTGCAACTATGGGAGCTGCAACATCCCAGATTGCTTACACGGCTTCAAAAGGTGGCGTACTAGCTATGTCACGCGAACTAGGAGTTCAATTTGCACGCGAAGGTATCCGTGTTAATGCTTTGTCACCTGGACCAGTGAACACACCACTTCTGCAAGAACTCTTCGCTAAGGATAAAGAGCGCGCAGCACGTCGCTTAGTACATATCCCAATGGGTCGTTTTGCTGATGACACTGAAATTGCTGCAGCTGTGGCATTCCTTGCTAGCGATGATTCATCATTTATTACAGCATCTAACTTCTTGGTAGATGGTGGTATTTCCGGAGCGTATGTCACTCCGCTTGATATGTAGAAAAAACTAGATCAGCTGAATTGGCGCGGTTGCGATGCGGTCAAGAAATTGATCGACTAAATCGTAACCGCGCTGATTTGTTTGCAATTCAAGTTCCTTTGTCTGCGCGCGAAGTACTTTCACATCAACGCCTTCAGACTCAACTTCGGCGCATCCGCCTTCCATTTCTAACCACATATCCAAAACCTTCGGATCAATTTCAGGATGAAATTGCAATCCTAGAGTGCGTCCAAATGAAAATGCCTGAGGACATAAGTCATTTTCTGCAATCAATGTGGCGTTCGGCGGAAGTGTGAATCGATCCCAGTGATATTGAAACCAAGGTCCCCGTGGCACTAAGGATTCATCTTTGCTCTCAACTTCATACCAACCAAGTTCTGCGCGTGGAGATCTAGAAACATTTCCACCGAGCACACGAGACATTAACTGTCCCCCAAAACAAATACCGAGAACAGGAATTCCTGCGTTATGGACTTCTTTCATTTTTTCTAACTCTGGCAGCAGCCAATTACCAATAACATCATCGGCGTATGCGGCATACGGCGCTCCCATAACAACTACAACATCAAATGAAAGTAGATCTGGCCACTGCGCAATCACATTGGGGCTCTTCTGATGTGCTTCATCAACAATTACAAATCGAGTGATTTCAAATCCGCGTAATTTAAATTGGTGCCAGATTGGTCCGCCGTCACTGACGTGATCGTGTTCAATGAAAATTACACGTTTACTCATTTTTGAATGCGGATTGGCTCTTGTCCACGGGCGATAAGTCGCTCAAAGTGATGTTCGCGCTTTTCATTAAAACGATCTGATTCTTCCGTGGTTTTAGATAAGAATGCAGTGAGTTCGTCTCGCGCTACTAGTCCATCGCCAGATAAATCATTTCTTTCAAATACATTCCATGCTCGAAGCACGGGAGCAATAACCTCTTCTAAATGTTGTTGCATGTCATAAATACCAGCCAGGGCAATCTGAACAGCTTTGCGACCAAAACCAGGCATATTGGCGCCAGGCATATCAAAATTAGTGACAACATCTGCAATGGCGCGCATTGCCGCATTTGGTTCGAGATCAAGGGCTGCTTGAAGAGTATTGCGATAGAAAATCATGTGCAGGTTTTCATCGAGTGCAATTCTCTGCATCATGCCTTCAGCAATTGGATCATCAGAAATCTTTCCTGTGTTGCGATGAGAAATACGAGTGGCTAATTCTTGGAAAGAAACGTACGCGATTGTGTGCAACATGTCATTTTCATATGGAGTTTGATATCCCAATGACATATGTGCCATACGCAAATCTTCTAACTCGTAAGGATCAACGCCACGAGTTGCCATCAAATAATCTCGGATAACAATTGCGTGACGACCTTCTTCGGCTGTCCATCGCTCAATCCAATTGCCCCATGCACCATCTCTGCCCATGGAAAGTGTGATCTCGGTGTGATAGCTCGGCAAATTATCTTCTGTTAGTAAGTTAAGAATCAGTGAGTCTTGTGCAACGGAAGACAAACGAGAATCTTTTGCATCCCATGCATCACCATTGAGGGGTCCTGCAAAATCTCGGCCTTCACTCCATGGAACATACTCGTGCGGGTACCAATTTTTTTGAATTGATAAATGTCGCTCAAGTTCTACTGCAACAACTGGTTCGAGGTCACGAATTAATCGGGATTGGATTTTCGCTGATTCTTCGGACATGAGTGAAAGCCTACGGTAATTCAAGGATTACTGACTAGTTAGAAATTCTTTTCGGCTCGATCTTTTGCAGATTGCGCACGCCACGCAGCAATTTGTGCGTGATTTCCGCTGAGCAAAATTTCGGGAACTGCTAGCTCTCGCCATGTTTGTGGTTTGGTAAAAGATGGATATTCAGCGAATCCGTCATGCATGTGTGACTCTTCAACGATGGATTCGGGATTTCCGAGAACGCCCGGTAACAAGCGAGTTATGGCTTCAATCATGACCATTGCAGCAACTTCTCCCCCGCCTAAAACATAATCACCAATAGAGACTTCGTGGACACGAACATTTTTCTGCACAAATACATCCTGTGAGTAATACTGACGAACTCGATCATCAATGCCTTCGTATCGCCCGCATGCAAAGACAAGCTGTGAACGTTGCGAAAATGCCTCTGCCATTCGTTGATTAAAACGTTTGCCACCAGGAGTTAAAATAATTAGATCAACATCGCTAACGACTAGCGGATCAAGAGCTAATCCCCATACTTCAGCTTTCATAACCATTCCAGCACCCCCGCCATAGGGAGTGTCATCAACACTGTGATGGTTATCGGTTGCCTGTGCACGTAAATCGTGAACATTTATTTCAAGCAAACCGTCAATTTGAGCTTTACCAAGCAGGGATAAGTTAAGCGGAGCCAGATATTCCGGAAAAATAGTTACAACATCTAGTTTCATTTGATTTCTCCTGTAATCGTAGGAGGAATAACAACAATTCTTTTATTTTTTATATCTACCTCTGGCACTAACTGATGCACAAATGGGATTAATGACTCACCTTCGTCGGTTTTTATCGCCAGTAAATCTTGACCTGGAAGATTAATCACATCAGTTACTTCTCCGAATTTTTCACCTGATTCAAGATACGTGGTGCAACCGATGAGTTGTAGGACGTGATATTCATCGTCATCCCCTGTTGACTCATTAATGTCAACATCGGAGTAGAGCATCTCATTTCGAAATTCTTCTATTTGGTTGCGAGTAGTTATTCCTTGAAATCCCAAGAGCAGAATTCCGTTGTGAACTCGTCCTGAAACAATGGTGAGATCACCGCGCTTATCAGTATTTACTTTCGCACCAACTGCGAAGCGAATATCTGGGTCATCAGTACGCACTTCAATCGTTGCTTCACCAAGAATCCCGTGGGCGCGACCAATTCGGCCCACGAGTAAACGCATTGTCGAAAAAGTTTTAGCGAGCCTCGTCGGTCTCGATGAGATCGACGCGCACTGTGCGACCAGCAATTGCACTTACGACAGTGCGAAGAGCTTTAGCTGTTCGGCCATTTCGACCAATAACTTTGCCAATGTCTTCAGGATTAACTCGAACTTCTAACGTTGTTCCACGACGATGAGTTTTCTCTTTGACAACTACATCTTCTGGATTATCTACAATCCCTTTGACGAGATGCTCGAGTGCTTCATCCATCATTGTTATTCAGCAGCCGCTTCTGCAACAACTTCTGCCGCTGGAGTTTCTTCAACAACTGCTTCTGCAACAGGTTCAGTTACTTCTGCAACAACTTCTGCTGCTGGAGTTTCTTCTACAACTGTTTCGGCCGCTGGAGCAGGAACTTCTTCTGCAACTGGATTAGCTTTGGCAGCTAACTTCTCTTGTGCTTTCTTCTTAAGAGTTGTCGCACCTTCTTTTGGTTCATCCATTGCTTGCTTAACAGCTGCTTCGTAAGCAACGCTCTTGTGTGGCTTAGGTGCTGCTACTCGAAGTGTTCCTTCTGTTCCAGGAAGACCCTTGTGCTTTTGCCAATCTCCAGTAACTTTTAAGATTGCCTCTACTGCCGCTGTTGGAAGTGCGCCAGTACCTAACCAGTAAAGAGCACGATCAGAGTTCACCTCGATCAGTGATGGTTCTTGACCTGGTGCATAGCGACCAATCTCTTCAATGGATAAACCATTGCGAGCTTTGCGTGAATCTGTAACAACAATACGGAAATAGGGTGTGCGAATTTTTCCCATGCGCATTAAGCGAATTTTTGTAGCCAAGTA